>JBARYO010000035.1:0-2535 GCA_049647905.1 Elainellaceae cyanobacterium
GGGGTACCCAGGTCGAGCATGGTAGAGGGGGTGAGAACCATAGGATGAGGGGGGGGTGACGATAGGTTTGTTCAAAGCAGATGACACTGTCCATGGTCCCGCAGCAGGTGATCACACAATACCAGGGCCATCATGGCTTCCACCATGGGCACCGCCCGAGGCAGAACGCAGGGGTCATGCCGCCCTCTCGCTGCTAGCACCGTATCTTCCCCCTCGCGGGTCACCGTATTCTGCGCCTTGCGAATAGTGGCCGTGGGCTTAAAGGCCACGCGAATGACGATGGGCTCGCCGTTGCTAATGCCCCCCTGAACCCCGCCCGAGCGGTTGGTGCGGGTGCGGGTATTGCCAGCCTCATCCATGTAAAATTCGTCGTTGTGCTCACTGCCGGTTAGCATCGTGCCGGCAAAGCCGGAGCCAATCTCAAAACCTTTGCTGGCGGGGAGAGACATCACCCCTTTGGCCAAGTCTGCCTCCAGCTTGTCAAACACCGGAGCACCCAGCCCCCGAGGCACCGAACGGGCGATGCATTCCACCACGCCGCCAATAGAATCCCCCGCCCGGCCTGTCTGCTCAATTAGATCGATCATGCGCTCGGCGCAGTCGGCGTCAGGGCAGCGGACGATGTTGCTCTCGACCTGTTCTAGGGTGACAGTAGCGGGATCGACGGTCCCTTCTAAAGACTGAATGCGCTTGACGTAGCCGACAATTTCAACCCCTGCGACCTGCCGCAGGATCTTTTTAGCGATCGCCCCTGCCGCCACGCGGCCAATGGTCTCCCGCGCCGAAGAGCGCCCTCCACCCTGCCAGTTGCGGATGCCGTACTTAGCATCGTAGGTGGCATCGGCATGGGAGGGCCGATAGGCAGTCTGCATCTCTGAGTAGTCCTGGGAACGGGCGTCTTTGTTGCGCACCAAAATAGAGATAGGCGTCCCTGTGGCTTGGCCTTCGAACACACCCGATAGAATCTCGCAGGTGTCTGTCTCCTTGCGGGGAGTTGTAATCTTGCTCTGGCCGGGACGGCGGCGGTCTAAGTCAAACTGAATCTCTTCTGCTGAGATCTCTAGACGCGGGGGACAGCCATCAACAGTGACGCCAACGCCGCCACCGTGGGACTCCCCAAAGGTCGTAATTCTAAATAGATGCCCGAATGTGTTGCCCATGCCGATGTATGTTGTGGTTGTCCCTGCGTTGGTCTAAGATGCCGCTTAAAACTTGTCTCCAAAGGTCTCTTGGTAAGTAACTTCCTTGCCAGGCAACTCCCGATAGGGCTCTGTCACAGGTAACGTTTTTTGATCCGTGGTTGAAATATGGCCAGAGTAGAACGCCCCTGGTTCAATATCCAAGGAACTAGCCGTCACGCTCCCTTCTAGGCGCGCTGTGCGGCTCAGGCTCAAGCGGCCCTCGACAATGACGGTCGATTTAATGACGCCATGGACAACTAGGTTATGAACCCGCAGTTCTGGGCCTTCCACCAGCCCACTTTGCGACACTTCCATATCACCAACAACGTCGACGTTGCCGTGGATAATACCATCGACGCGGAGGTTGCCCTCAAGATGAATGTCTCCCTGAAACTCGCTCTTTGCGCCAAGATACGTAATCGAAGACACCTGCTTACGCCAGAACATTACATCCACCTCAGGCTTTGAATTATCTAAACAACTAATGGAACCACGCTAACCGATTCCGGTTCAGTGTCAATGATAATGAACCGGCTTATCATACATGGCGTTTGATGGCTCAATCCGTAGCCTGTGGGCTAGAGCCTAGGAAATCCTGAGGATCGACAGCGTCTCCATGGTAATACACACTGTAATGAAGGTGCGGCCCCGTCGACCGTCCCGTGCTGCCTAAGTTGCCGACAACGGTCCCCCGGTCAACGGTATCACCGGCAGACACCGCCATCCTTGAAAGGTGAGCATAGACCGTTTTGTAGCCGTACCCATGGTCGACAATGACATGATTGCCATAGCCCCGGCTGAGCACCGCCGTCTCGACCGTGCCTGAGCCTGTAGCATAAATTGGGGTACCCATCGCCCCCTTGAAGTCAATGCCGTTATGCAGCTCGTAACCCCGTCCGAATGGATTGGAGCGCATCCCAAACTTAGAGGAAATGCGACTGTCTTTCACCGGAATGCCCACAGGCATCGCCGCCGCCTTGGTTTCCTCTTCAGCCAGGGTGTCAGTCAAGGCAGGTTTGACTTGGCGATGCAGCCGCAGCGATAGCGATGGCAAATGGTGCTCTGCAGCGGCTAGCATTTCTTCAGGCCCAAGCTGCATCGATATTCCGCCGCGAGGGTTTTGAGTAGGCTCGCGCTCCATCTCACTGTCAGGAATCCCGGCCCGCTCCTCAAGGCGATCAATTTCAGCATCAAGCTGATCAAGCTCTTCCACCACTTCACTAGCCGCAGTACTCAAGTCGCTGTTTCGCTCAGCTAGCGCCAAATTCTCTTGGCGGAGCTGGTATATCTGAAAAAACAGCCATGCTATGGGCGCTGTAATGGCGACCAGTGATGCGAGCAATAGGGGTAGGGG
>JBARYO010000036.1:0-4771 GCA_049647905.1 Elainellaceae cyanobacterium
ATATAGTATCTTGCAGACAGTTGTTTGTGAATCTCCATGCTAAGTGACTCCAATCGATTACTCTCATAACAAACGCTCGTTTCGTTTTTCGATCGCCCAAACTTCCGACTAAGCGAACAAGCGCACAACTGTTTGCACTATGATACAGATTCCTTATATGCGCCAACTGTTGGCACTGGCAGCAATAGGTATATTCTATCTTGTAACACTTACCGATAGAGATTTCTGATGAGTGAAAACAGTTATAAGATATAGCATAGACACTTGACAACCAAGCTAAAACGCTACAACGCATACACAGCATACGTTACAGCGGATAAAGTACAGAGCGATCCCCGTGGCCGCGATCGCCATATGCTGCGAAAAGCGTGTGACAGAGTGCAAATAGATAGCCATAAGTGACACAAGTTGTAATATACAGATATCTTATAGGTGGCAGGTGTTGACACTAGTGCAAATAGCTGTATCTCAGTGTCGAGTGCCAGGATATTTAATAAACTAAGTCGATAGTGCCAAGGTAAATAATAAAGAGCTTAGCAGGCATTGATTTGCCGGTCATATAGCGATCGCTGTCGTAAAGTCGCCCGCAGAATTTGCCTATCAAAAAATAATTGTAAAGACGGCTAGACTGTAGATACTAAGGGGACTGCCGCCATTGTTATCATATATTATGGCACAATGCTATTATTAAATACTGTGGCACAATATATAATAATGCAAACAAGTCAAAAGCGTTATCAGTAGTGGGATAGAAGCGATCGCCCCCTTGTCTATACACGTCATATAAATTCTTAAATAAAGTGACACATGAAATAGAGGAAAAAAGGGAAGATTCGCCCATATCAGAAGCTCCCCCAACCTCAGTTGAAATCCCGATAGTGGAGGAGCTGCCATATGAGGTGAGGGTGCGATCGCAGGTTCTACGACGCCTGGAAGGGGTATCAAAACGAGCGGCCAAAAAGCAAGCAGCGAAAGAGCTAGGGCTGCACGAGAGTAGTATTTACCGCCTGAAGAGCCAGTACAAGAAGAAAGGCATCGAAGGGCTAAAGCGGCAGGATCGCTCAGACAAAGGCGATCGCCGCACGAGCGGAGAGTGGCAAGAATACATCATCAAGACGTACCGGCAAGGCAACCGCGGAACAAGGCAGATGAGCCGCTCTCAGGTAGCCAAACTAGTAGAAAGCCGCGCCTTTGAACTAGGAGAGCCAACCTACCCCAGCCGCCGTAGCGTCTACCGCATCCTAGCCGATGAGATAGCTCAAAAGGAAAAGCAACAAAAGAAGCGATCGCTAGGGTGGCAGGGAGAGCAACACCAGATCACGACCCGGGCCGGCACAAAGATCGACATCGAATATAGCAACCAGGTATGGCAATGCGATCATACCCAAGCCGACATCCTGGTCGTAGACACCCATGGAGAGGTCTTGGGCCGCCCTAACCTAACGACAGTCATCGATACCTACTCGAGGTGCATTGTAGGGATACACCTGGGCATGGAAAAGCCAAGCGCCGCCGTAACCTGCCTGGCCCTACGCCACGCCATCTTGCCTAAACAGTACCGCCACAGCTACGCTCCAAGAAACCTGTGGGAAACCTACGGCATGCCCGAATACCTGTATACCGATGGCGGAACCGACTTCACCTCAGAGCACCTAGAGCAGGTGGCAAGTCGGCTGGGCATCGTCCTAGAGCTGCGCCGCCGCCCGGCAGAGGGCGGCATTGTTGAACGCCCCTTCGGTACCCTCAATAGCGAATTCTTCTCCACCCTGCCCGGCTACACGACGAGACGAGTCAAACCCCACCTAAGCCAAGTTAAAGCCGACGCACGCCTGACCCTGGAGCAACTAGAAGGCCTGATGATCCGCTACATCGCCGATAACTATAACCAACAACCCGATAGCAGAACCAGTAAAGAGAGCCGCCAAAGCCGCTGGCAAAGCAACCTGCGAACCCAAGGCCCCGTAATGGCCGAGCGGGAGCTAGACCAACTGCTGATGCGGCAAGATAAGCGGCGGGTGTACCAGGGAGGCTATATCCGCTTTGCCAACCTAATCTACCGGGGAGAATACCTGGCAGGTTACGGGGGAGAAACCGTAGCCCTGCGCTACGACCCACGAGACATTACCACAGTGTATGTGTATGTCCAGAAGGGACCTAAAGAAGTCTTCCTAAGCCGCGCCCATGCCCAGAATCTGGAAACCGAACGCCTCTCCCTGGCAGAAGCCAAAGCCATCAGCCGCCGGTTGCGAGAGGCCCGGCGGGAGATCACCAATCAGTCAGTGTTAACAGAAATTCGAGAGCGAATGCAGTTCGTAGACGCCGTACTGGCAAACCAGTATAGCCCTAACGACGACATCGATGACCCGGATACCGAAGACGCACCAGAATCCCCCTCTCCCCCCAGACCAATTCCAAAGGTGCGCGTGTATGACTACGACCAGTTACGAAGAGACCATGGCCTATAGGACGTGCATCAATGACCCAACTCTCTCCTGATGAGATCAACGAGCGGATACAGAAGCTGAGCCGGACCCAAGCTCAAATTCTAGAGACACCGCAGATGCAAGCATTTCACCGCTGGCTAGAAGGGAAGCGCCTCGCTCGCCAGTCGTGCCGAGTGGTAGGAGACTCCAGGACCGGAAAGACCATCAGCTGCGATACCTATCACCTCAAAAATAGAGCGACTCAACTGCCTGGGCAAGCGCCCATCGTGCCAGTGCTGTATTGGCAATGCCCCGAAAGCCTATCGCTCAGTGGTTTGTTAGTTGGCCTGCTAGACCGTCTGCAGTACCAAGCAACGAGAGGACGCATTGCAGACTTGCGCAAGCGGATGTACCGGGTGCTAGAGAGCTGCCAAGTTGAGATGATTATCTTCGACGAAGCGCAGCGGGCCAGTGCCCCAGCGCTGGGTGAGATTCGAGATACTGAAGAACACCTAGACATCGCGGTGGTGCTGGTGGGAACGGACCGTCTGAACACCGTTGTCCAGCGAGATAAGCAAGTCGAATACCGATTCCTCGCGACCTACCGCTACCCAAGACTTACCGCAGATGAACTACTGGAGACGACAGCTTTGTGGGAGGAGAATGTCCTAAAGCTGCCTGAGCCGTCGAACCTGACTAGTCCAAAAGCCCAGCAGCTGCTAGTCCAGGGGACACGTGGCTGCATTGGGCTGCTCGATCAAATTCTGAGAGATGCGGCAATTCGAGCGCTACAGCACGGAGAGCTGTATATCGGGCTTAAACGGCTCAAGCAGGTGGTCAAAGAATGCTCGCTAACCTAGCTCCAATTCAATCCGATTCAATAGAGAGCCCCTGATGAGCCATAAAAGGCCAGTAAAACCATCTCTACGGCCCTGGCTATTCCAGGTTGAACCTTACGAGGAGGAGAGCTTCGGACACTACCTAGGCCGCTTCCGCACAGCAAATGACCTCAGCAGCGCTCATCTATCGGCGATGTTGAACCAAAGGTCTCACACCGTATCCTACTGGGAATCCCCCTCCCGCCAGCGTAGACCAGACCCAATATCTCTAAAACGACTGTCCGACTTCACCGGGGTAGCGGTCCCTCGCCTTTGCCAAATGTGGCCCTCAAAAGGAACGCAGCTGCATTGGCCTACGCGCATGTGCCCCCAGTGCTACCGAGAAGCGCCGTGGCACCGCCTAACCTGGCAGCTAGCAGATCAACCCTACTGTGAGATTCATCGTCAGCCTCTGCTATCAGCCTGTCCATGCTGTGGCAGCGCACTCCGACTACCGAGCTACTGGCAAGCCGGAGAATGTGATAGAGGCTGCCGTCTGCGCTAATGCGATAATGCCTACGCCCTCGCCATGCGATAATGCCTGCGGCCTCGCTAACGCGATAAGGTCTATGCCCTCGCTAGCGCGATCGCTAGCGTGACTGCCGCCAGCTCCCGTCGCTATGGATGAGCTGCCCATGGAGCGAAACTAGGCTGATGTAGTCAGGCGGACCGTCCAGGTAATCTCTCGCCCTGATTTAGGTTCGTGGACCGCCTGAAATTGCTTCTTGAGCTGCTTGAGGCGTTGTTCCTGTTCCACGATAGTGTCAGGATATTCCCATTGGCCTGCTGAGAGGCGACGATAAATAACAGCGCGATAAGGGCTGCCGTCCTTGCCGGTATAATCGTGCCTAAATTTAGTCCTCTCGGCTTCTCGGGCAGCGCAGGCTGCATAGAAGGCTGGTTTGAGAGCGTCGATTTGGTGCTTTACCTCAACCAACTGCATCTGTAGCTCAATCATCTGGTCGATGACATTGTTCGGGCTAGAACTCGCAGTATTCATAGATGCTCCAGAACTATTTTCTGGAGATAGCTTACGGCGTCTCCCGACAAATTTCTCTAGGGTCTGGCTGTCACTATGACCAAGCTGATAAAAGCTACTTCTGAGGGCGATCGCTAGTTAAGCAGATATATGTTTTCAGTCAGTATTGTTATACATGCAAATTCCTATACTTCTAATGTGGTGGTTTATAAATCAAAGGCACTGCACCCTCACAAAGCGATCGCCTATTCTTTTGCTATCTGGTTTAGTTTACCGCCGGCCTCTACAGGTTCTGCTGAGCCCAACTCTGTCAATGAAGCGTAAATGTAGCTAGTTGAGGAGCTTGCCGCTTGTTGGCGAGGTGAGGACATGGCGGTGAGTTGATAGGCTGCGCTCATTGGAGCGGCCAATCGACAATAGTTTTTGTATCGTTTTGAATTTTGTCGAGGAGGTGTAGTGACGGATGCCTCCCCTCACCATTTTGCTATCTA
>JBARYO010000037.1:0-2095 GCA_049647905.1 Elainellaceae cyanobacterium
TCACATCCTATAGCGGTTTCGCGTCCAGTGAGGTATTGCCAGAAGCTCAAGGTCTTTGAATTCTTACGTATCCATGCCCTTCACTCGATCTGAAAATGCTATATCTATGAGTAAACAGATTTTACTAATTGATGACGAAGCCGATATTCATGAAATTGTCAAAGCAGGTCTAATGCTTCAAAGCGACTGGACGCTATTCACGGCATTGACGGGCGATGAAGGCATTGCGCTAGCTCATACTGAGCCTATAGATGCCATTCTATTAGACGCTATGATGCCCCAGCGTGATGGGGCTGCAACGCTGAAGCTTCTGCAAGTTGACCCTGAGACGGCCAGTATTCCAGTTGTTTTTCTAACGGCTAAAGCTCAAACCACTGACAAACGAAAGTTCTATGCCCTTGGCGCTAAAGGCATCATTGCTAAACCGTTTAGCATAATGACTCTCGCAAGCCAAATTTCAGGTTTTTTAGGGTGGGCGGACTGAAATAAGCAGCGTAGAGCTGCTCCCATAGCGTCTCTCATAACTTCCTCAAACTTTCGATCTATAAATGATTTGGAGGGTCAAAGGGCGAAGAGACGCTTCTCTTTCCTCAAGGTTAAGGCGAATTCTTGATGATAACAAACTCAGATTTGAAAAACGTTTGAGGACGGCATAAGACGCGTCTGTAAAACCGTTTTCTAAGCTCAGCTTTATTTATACAGGCCGAAGCATTTGGAGAACATCACAGTTCTTTAGACCTTGCCACGCCCTTGTGGCCATAATCTAGGCATAGGGGCTTAGTTCAAGACTGTATAGCACTAAAATTTGCATCGTCTCAGGAGAAGATAGCTATGGGGTTTACACCTACTAAAGAGCAAATTGATGAGTATGCTCGGAATCATGGTTTCCCTGATTCAGACTATCCTTACTGCTACCACACTACAGCATGTGGCTCGGGAAACTATAGCGGACTAATACCCAATGGTTGGTATCCGGTTTCTTTTGAAGAGGCCTGCAACAATCACGATCGATGTAATATAACAATTGGAACGACACAGAAAGACTGTGACAATCAGTTCTACAGGGACTTGAAATCGGCGATCAGAAGAGATCTTAGCCAAAGAACTAAAGACATTCCTATTTTGCTCTCGCCAATTCCATCCAAAGTTGTCAAAGGAGGGTTTAGGGGAAACTACAAGCCCTCGGCCTCGGACCTAGCGATCTACTCCTCTAGTGGTTCGGCACCTCCCGTTCCCTTACCGGTTGGCACTGTTCTACCCAAAGGCATAGATGCGATTGAACCTACTAGTCTGGCTAGAGGATTGGCGATCGCCAAAACCTACGCTCTAGCTGTTAAAGCGGGGAACAAAAAATATCATGAGGATGGACAGAAACAGGCAAAGAAATACAAAGCATTGGTTGAGGCTTATATTTCAGATTGTCAAAATTCATCGGGCGACAATTGGATAGCTATAGGCGGCGCGGCAACGGATATTGACATTGGGGCTGACGGCTCAGTTTGGGTCGTGGGCACTGCCAAAACTAGCGGCGGCTACCGGATCTACAAACTGACAGACTCCGGATGGAGCGTTGTACCGGGTGGTGCCGTCAAAGTAGCGGTTGCCCCTGATGGCCATCCCTGGGTAATCAACGATAAAGACCATATTTTTCAACATACAACAGATCGGGGATGGGTACATCGTCAAGGCGCAGCAACGGATATCGATATCGGGGCTGACGGTTCAGCTTGGATCGTGGGTAATGCTAAAACTGGCGGCGGCTACCAAATCTACAAACTGACAGACTCTGAATGGAACGTTGTACCAGGTGGTGCTGTTAAAGTAGCGGTGGCTCCTGATGGCCATCCCTGGGTAATCAACGATAAAGGCCATATTTTTCAACATACAACAGATCGAGGATGGGTTCATCATCAAGGCGCAGCAACGGATATCGATATCGGCGCTGATGGCTCAGTCTGGGTCGTGGGAACTACTCAAGCTCAAGGCGGCTGTTGTATCTATCGGCTCACGGGTTCCGGGTGGCAGGTTGTACCTGGCGGTGCAGCTAATGTGGCAGTTGATCAAGATAAAAAGCCCTGGATTATTGACCGTGAAG
>JBARYO010000038.1:0-6252 GCA_049647905.1 Elainellaceae cyanobacterium
TGTACAAGAGCCAGCCTGCGCTGTACACACAGGATTTCTCCGAAGCGGGGTTCCAGTGGATCGACTGTAACGACAATCGCCACAGCGTGGTGTCCTTCATTCGTCGGGCCAAAGATGACCCAGATGAGTGCATTATCACCGTGTGCAACTTCACGCCTCAACCCCACTCCCACTACCGCGTTGGTGTACCGGAGCTGGGCTTCTATAGCGAGCTGATGAACTCAGATGCTGGAGAGTTTGGCGGCAGCAACATGGGCAACCTAGGCGGCAAATGGGCTGAAGAGTGGGCCTACCACAACCAACCTTTTTCCATTGACCTCTGTCTGCCCCCGGCAGCAGTGCTGATGCTGAAGTTGGATCGAAAGAAAACCCAAGCGGTAATGCGGAAGTAGCGCTTGCGCCGTAATAGGCCACCACGAGGGGAGTAGATCTAGTCCTCCCCCCTCGCTCTAAACCGGGCGCAACCCAAGTAAGTCCGTAGTGCCTATGGCACCTCTCTTCTAGGGGCGATACTGTCCAGATCGACCTCTGGCATCGATATGTCGGGAGAGAGGACTTCTGCGCTATCTATCCCTGGAATGAACAGATCTGTGACCACATAGTCACCCTCAACGCAGTAGTTCATGATGCGGCGTGGATCGATGTCGACGGACGCCTCAAGCCCAGTTACGCAGTCAGAGAAGCGCTCAGGAAGGAGGCTGCGGGTGCAGTAGGCCAAGGCATCGTAAGGTAATGCCGCCTCGAAGGCTCTATCGACGTCAACGACGCAGTCAGACAGTTCATCAGGGCGACGCACGCGCAGACAGCCCGATAGAGCTGCGTCGGCAATCAGCGTAGTGTCACCTTGGATGTCGGTCACGCAATCAGCGATTTCATCGGGGTCAAATGCGGACGCACAGACATCTGCCGCTTTGGCTGGCTCAATGCCAGCCTCCTGCAGGTCGCTAGCGCAGTCGCTATAGTCACCGGCATTTACCGATCCACCGGCGTTGATGAGGTCACCAAGTTCAAATCCAAATAAACCGGCCCTAGCCATCGGAGCCGCGATTATATTGCTTGTGACGCCTACGGTAGCAATCACACCAATAAGAGCAACGCGTTGCATAAGTTGAGCTTTCCTGTAGAGCATTGTCTATATCTAATCCTGCCACGCCGGGTGATATCCTGATGCTTTTCTCCCAGGGCAAGCCTTACTCGACATGGGCATCGGCGCGCAGCCGGTCTAGAAGCGCTTCACGATGCTCATATAACCGCTTGAGGGGGCGCGGGTCGCACCGCTTGAGGCTGTACGCCGCCAGGATGGGCAGGGCAATGGTGCTGTCGGTATAGCAGACCACGCTGTGGGGCAGCTCCTGGGGGTCAAGCTTGCCCCAGCTGACGGCTTCGCTTGGCGTTGCGCCGGATAGTCCCCCGGTATCTGGCCGAGCATCGGTGATTTGAATGAAGTAATCATGTCCCCGTTCTTCTAGCCCCAGCACTTCATGCAGGTGGGGTTGGGTCTGCAGGAGAAAGTTTTTGGGGCTGCCCCCACCCAAAATCAAGGCTGCGCTTTTTCCAGGGTGGCGATCGCCCCAACCAAAACAGTCGCGAGCACCATAGGCGATCGCCGCTGTTTCGTTGACGTCAATAGCGGGGTCGAGCAATAGGCGATTGTCGCCAGCGCTATTGTCTAGCGCCAAAGCCGCGACGTTCATGCCGATGGAGCTGTCACCAGGGGACGAGGTGTAAACCGGAACGCCACAGCGGTACGCCGTCGACAGTAGACAAGGATGGGGCGCTTGGCGATGGGCTTCCACCTGGGCGATCGCTTCCCCAAGCCGATAGTGAAACTCGGCGGTGCCCATGCGATGCTGGAAGTGTGACGAGCGCAGCGCCGTGCGGACAAACGCATCGGTTTCGAGCAGAACGCTGTAGTCAAAGACCACATCGTAGATGCGAATGCTGCCCTCAGCCCTCAGTTTGACGTCATCCATGTGCGGATGGCCTTGGTGTAGGCATTGGCCCAAGCCGTAGTGCAGGTCATGGTAGAGGTTCGCCCCCGTACTGACGATGTAGTCCACTAAGCCAGCCTCCATCAATGGCGCAATGATTGAGGTGCCAAATCCAGCCGGTGTCAGAGCGCCAGCAAGACTAAGGCCGACGGTCACGTTTGGCTTAAAAACCCGCTGGTGGAGCAACTGACAGATTTCCCGTAATCGCGCCGAATTGTAGGCCGTGAAATAGCCATCGATTAAATCTTCCACTGTGACGTCTGCCGTGAGTGGAGCAGGAGAGATTTTGGGGCGCTTCGCCTCGGTCATAATGCTTGAATGTTCCTCATGAATACCTTTGGGCCAGTTAAAACCGTCCAGGTCGAAAGTTTTGTTGATATGCTGGTGTAAATAGACACCATGCAACTAACGTATCTATTCGGATGAAACGGCTAAGGATGCCGCGGATATACTGAAGTAATGAGCGCGATTGGTGAAAGCGCTTATTAACGAGCTGTAAATATGGGCTCTAATCCTACACAGCTTTCAAAGTATTTGCCTAAGCGTCAGGGACTGTCCTACAAGTTTTGGCATCCATTTTTTGCTTATACCCGAATGACAACCGGTTTACACCACCAATCAACACCGTGCTACTCGACAAACCCGACACCCCAATGCGGCCCAAGTGGAGATTTAATGGTGTTCCTCACCTATCCTGGACTCGCCGAATTATTGGCGCTGCTGGCGTTGCCCTCGCGCTCGTCGGACTCTACGGCGTGAGTCGCCCCTGCGTCATTGGAGCCTGTCCACCGATTGAGCGCCAGCAGACAGCGGACGACACGGGCAAACAGGTTGCCGATCTTTTATTATCCACAGCGACATCCGAGGACGTGATTCACGCCTATGACGTGCTTCAAGAGCAAATCGTAGCCTTACGCCGTATCCCAATCTGGTCAGCCCACTACGCTGCGGCTCAGCGCCATCTGCAGGGATACATCCACCAGGCCGATACCATTGCGAAGCTCGTGTCTGCTCAGCGCTCTGGGCGGAAAGCCGCGATCGCCAGCCAAAATGCCCCCCACCCTGTGCAGACCTGGCAGGACATTGAGCAGCACTGGCGTGAGGCCATCGCCGATCTCAACCAAGTTACCAGCGATAGCCCTGGCTTTTCCGTCGCGCAGCGAAAGCTGCAGGAGTACCAGAGCAATCGCGATGCGATCGCGCAGCGCATCGCCTTAGAGCAGGTGGCCCAGAGCAAAATTTCAGAAGCTCGGGAGGCAGCCGCCTTGGCCGAGGCTCGCACTGGTCGCGCCCGCGAGCCTGAGGAGTGGCAGCAGGTCTACATTACATGGCAAGTTGTTCTCGATCGCCTCGGCGCAGTCAACCCCTACACCATGGCCTACGCTGAGGCTCAACAGCTCGATGCCCTCTACCGCCCCCACGCAGAGGTTGCCCAAGAGCGACAGCAGCAGGAGCAACAGTCCGTGTCTGCTTATCAGCAAGCCAGCCTACTATCTCAGGAGGCCCAAAGCTTTGAGCAGCAGAGTCAATGGTCATTGGCAACGGCTCGATGGCAAACCGCTCTCAATCTCCTGCAGCAGGTGCCGGCGGATACGGCCTACTACGATCAGGCCCAACCGCTGATCCATGCCTATGCCAGATCCCTAGAGCGATCGCAACAGGGACTACAGATTGCGACTGCGGTGCAAACTTCCCGTACTGCGCTAGATCGGGCCTGTCAACAGGCTCAGCTATGCGACTACATGGCGGCAAACAATGCGGTTCATATTCGCGTTGCTGATATCCATAGGCAAGCGATCGCCCAAGCCATTCGCCTAGGGCAAACGACAGCAGCGGCGGCACCGGATCAGATCGACGGAACGGCTGTACATCAACTCCTCCAAGCTATGGCAGCTTTGGGCTCAGCCACGCAAATTCCTATTGAATTTTATGATGGCGCTGGGCTCTTGATCGGTACCTATCGGCCCGATACGTCGCGCTATGTCCACTCAGAGACGACTCAGCACGCCGAGTCAACGGCTGAGTGGATCGCGATTCAGGCGAGATAGACGAGGGTTATAAGCTACACTCTCTTATAGATTTGGTTCTCTGTAGCTTATAAGACGTGCCATCATCAGAGCCCGCCTCGCTTGCCAGGTCAGCAGTAAACGGTTGCATGTAGACGAGTGACAGTAATTCCTCCCCTCGACTTGACTCAGCAGTATCAGGCCATCAGCGGTGAAATTAACCAGGCCGTCTTAGATGTACTGGCATCGGGACAATATATCAAAGGGCCGGTGGTCAAGCAGTTTGAAACCCTATTTGCCCATTACATCGGGGCGTCAGATTGCGTGGCCTGTAATTCTGGTACCGATGCCCTCTACTTAGCGCTGCGGGCGTTTGATGTCGGCCCCGGGGACGAGGTGATCACCTCACCCTTTACCTTTATTGCAACGGCAGAAACCATCAGCGCTGTGGGGGCAACACCCATATTTGTCGATGCGGATGCCCAGACGTTCAATTTAGATTTGGACCAGCTAGAGGCGGCCATCACAGAGCGCACGAAGGCTATCATTCCCGTCCATCTGTTTGGGCAGCCGGTCAACATGTCAACGCTGATGGCGATCGCCAAGCGACACAATCTAGCGGTCATCGAAGATTGCGCTCAGGCGGTGGGCGCTCAATGGAATGGCAAAATCGTCGGCAGCATTGGCGATGTGGGCTGCTTCAGCTTTTATCCCACCAAAAATCTGGGGGCCTGTGGCGATGGTGGCGCCGTGACCACAAGTCGCAGCGACATTGCCGCTAAAATGCGGATTTTGAGCGACCACGGTCGCACCGGAACCTACTACCACGAAGCAATTGGGATCAACAGTCGATTGGATAGCGTTCAGGCCGCCATCCTGTTGGTGAAGTTGAAGTACTTGGACCAGTGGAATGTCCAGCGTCGTGCCGTAGCCCAACGCTACTCTGAACGGCTGTCTCAGGTGCCCCATATTGCCATACCAGAGCCCATTGCTGGCGGATATAGCGTTTGGCACCAATACACGATAAGACTTCTAGCGCCAGATCAATCGCCAGGCTCAGGCCAAACCACACCGTCACCGCGCGATCGCGTCAAAGCTGCGCTGCAGCAGCAGGGCATCAAGACGATGGTCTACTACCCTGTTCCCCTCAATCAGCAGCCCGTGTATGACCATGGGACGTCCTTGCCTACCCCTGTTTCACGGCAGCTGGCCCAAACGGTTCTATCACTGCCCATGTTCCCAGAGCTAACCTTAGAACAGCAGATGCGGGTCGTTCATGGGGTAAAAGACGCGGTACAGCTGCTCTAGGCCAACTATCGCGCTGTGGTGTGACAGGGCTTACTCAGTTCCCGTCTGATCCCATGGTCGAGTGACAAGCCCCCTTGGCAGCGTTTTTCAGAAGTGTTACATTTTGATAGTACAGGTTGACTTTTTGGCTCGGTGAAAATCTGCCAATCGGCGACAGGGTATCCCCCCATCCCAAACGTTGACGTAAGGCATCAAGATCGCTGACGACGCTTGTGCTGCTGTAGCGCTGCATCATCCAAGCCGGTGACGTTGGCCTAAAGGAAGATTGATTGGACTGAAATGCGGCAACCTGGGTCAGCGCTCAAGAATTCATGGTAAATTAAGCAATGGTTCACGTAGAACTTTTTCGCGTTTACGCGGGTTCTCTGTCCAAGTGGTACGCAACTCTCTGGCTTGCTGGTCTACATGTTTCGAGCTGTAGCTGTGCGGGGCGATTGAGGTGTTGTATGGCAAAGCTTTAAGCTATGAGAGTTTGCGGATAAAGTTTTGGTATTTGGTATTCCTTCGTTTTTACACCCTGAACGCTGACTGCGATCGCTGTTCCTATCGATGTATTGCTGACGCACAATTTTCGAGTTGTCTATGAACTGCTGATGTCGACCGCTTTTGCTTTGGCCGACTAACTCATCTAGTGGCGGCCTATATTTTTAGCCTAAATTCTGGAGGTATCTCAGACATGTCCGTACGCCTATATGTGGGTAATCTACCCAAAGACCTAGAACGTCAAGATCTAGAGGCTGTCTTTTCGGAATATGGAGACACCGTCTCCACAAAGCTTATTACCGATCGCAAGACGGGCAAATGTCGCGGCTTTGCCTTCGTTACCGTTCAAGACGATGATCAGGCCAACCAGATCATTGAAAAGTTCAACGGTCAAGACTTCCAGGGCAGCGAGCTGAAGATCGAGAAAGCCCAACCCCGAGCCAAGGAAGAAGAGCCTAGCTCAG
>JBARYO010000039.1:0-9209 GCA_049647905.1 Elainellaceae cyanobacterium
AAACCCGGTGCCCCCCTCACTGTTACGGGCAGATACCACCTGACGCGGGGCGATCGCCTCATAGATGTCGGACTCGAAGGCCGGATGGATCGTCTGCCACTCCTCTAAGGTCAAGTCTTTGAGCAGCTTGTTTGCCGACAGACTAGTTTTGACCACCTTGCCCACCAGGTTATACGCCTCTCGAAAGGGCACTCCCTTCGCCGCCAAGTAGTCCGCCACGTCCGTCGCGTTGGAGAAATCCTCCGTCACCGCCTGGTTAAGGCGCTGGGGCTGGAATATAATACCCTCTTGTAAAAGAACGCTCATGGCTTCCAAGCAGCCCTTCACGGTCTGGACCGCGTCGAACAAGGCTTCCTTATCTTCCTGGAGGTCTTTGTTGTAGGCCAGGGGAAGGCCCTTCATCAGGGTCAGCATAGCCTGCAGATGGCCAAACACCCGCCCCGTTTTGCCCCGCACCAGCTCCGGCACATCGGGGTTCTTTTTCTGCGGCATGATGCTGGAGCCCGTGGAGCAGCTGTCCGTTAGAGTAATGAAGCGAAACTCTTCAGAGGCCCATAGAATCAGCTCCTCAGACAGCCGCGACAGATGCACCATGATCAAGCTGGCGGCGGCCAAAAACTCCACCGCAAAGTCGCGATCGCTGACGCCATCCAGGCTGTTGGCGTAGATGTCATCGAAGCCCAACAGATCTGCAGCGTAGCGTCGATCAATCGGAAACGTCGTCCCCGCCAGTGCCCCGCTGCCCAAGGGGGAAATATTCACCCGCCGCGCCACATCCCCGAGCCGCTCGATATCCCGCTGGGTCATTTCCACATAGGCCAGCAGGTGGTGGGCCAAGCTGAGGGGCTGGGCACGCTGGAGATGAGTATAGCCAGGAATGAGGGTTTCGACATGCTGGTTGGCATGGTGCAGCAGGGCATGCTGAAACGCCATCAGATGGTCGCGAATGCTGTTGATTTGGTCTCTCAGGTATAGCCGCGTATCGGTGCCAACCTGATCATTTCGCGATCGCGCCGTGTGCAGCTTCTTGCCCACATCACCCACGAGTTGGGTCAGCCGTCGCTCTACAGCAAAATGGACATCCTCGGCGTCTGTGCCGGGATTGAACTGCCCGGTTCGATATTCCTCCCGGACCCTTTCTAGCCCAGATACTAGCTGCTGCGCCTCATCCTCGGAAATAATGCCCGTATGGCCCAACATCTTGGTATGGGCTTGGGATCCAGTGATGTCATACTCCAAAAGCGCAATGTCGAAGCCAATGCTGGCGTTAAACCGGGCGATCGCAGGGTGGAGCGCCGATTCAAACCGCTGGCTCCAGGTTTGAGGCTGTGTCATAGAGTACTTACTAAGATGCGAGGATTGGGGCTTCGTGAAACAACGAGGTGGCTATATTAGCCGTAAGACGTCAAGGCTCTAAGGACGTAGCCCAAAACAATGCCAAAGATGAGCGTCCAAATTTTTCCAGATGAGATAAAGTCGTTCCACCAGGCTCTGGTGTCAGCAAACACATCCGTCTCGAAGTACTGGGCCAGAATTGCCCATTGCGTCGAGGAGGCATCAGCAATAGTGGTACCGTGGCCGTGGACTACTGCCTCGTGGAAAGGACCAAGGTTGAGAAAGCTGAGGTCGACGAACCCAGGCAGCGTGATTGAGTGCATCGCATGTAGCCCTACGCTAGCGAGGTCAAACGCGTAAATCCCATCAATTAAACCTGATGCCAATAGAGAAATTGCCATGGACGTACCTTCTCACGCGTCATCAAAACTACTATGATATGACCGACGACCGACCCCAAGGGGCGATCGCAGCCGCAATCGGTAGTTGTGGTCGTAATCGACATTAAGTCTCCCACACTTTTGCAACAAAATTTATTTCGTTAGCCACAAATTCACCCATGTCGTATCCACAATCGCTTACGATGGGCTCCCCCGAACATAATCATCACCGAGGGAGTCGGCTACGAATTGCTTCAAAAGCCGCTCAGACGGTAGGATTCGTCTATAGACCCCGTTGAACACCTAACCTGTGAATCGACCTGTGCGAAATATTGTCATAGCTGGAAACTGGAAAATGCATAAGACTCAATCAGAAGCGCTAGACTTTCTGATGAGCTTCTTCAACCATCTAGACGGCACCCCCGACGACCGCGAGATTGTTCTATGTGTGCCGTATACAGCATTGACAGCAATGTCCAAAAATTTACACGGCAGCCGGGTGAAGCTAGGGGGTCAGAATGTTCACTGGGAAGAGTCTGGAGCCTATACCGGCGAAATTTCCGCCAGTATGCTGAATGAGCTAGGCGTTCGGTACGTGATTGTGGGCCACAGCGAGCGCCGCCAGTATTTTGGTGAAACTGACGAAACGGTCAATCTCCGGCTGAGGGC
Source organism: Elainellaceae cyanobacterium (assembly GCA_049647905.1). Classification (GTDB taxonomy): domain Bacteria; phylum Cyanobacteriota; class Cyanobacteriia; order CAKZMO01; family CAKZMO01; genus JBCCAG01. The sequence continues at coordinate 2,385 of JBARYO010000039.1, forward strand.
CGCTCAAAAAGCCCGGCTGATTCCAATTCTCTGCGTCGGCGAGACGAAGCAGCAGCGGGATGCCGGAGAGGCAGAACAGGTGATTACGCAGCAGCTGAAAATAGATTTACAGGGCGTCGACTGCTCCCGTCTCATTGTTGCGTACGAACCCATCTGGGCCATTGGCACGGGAGCGACCTGTGAATCCAAAGAAGCCAACCGAATTATTGGCGTCATTCGAAAGCAGCTCGCCGATCCGAATGTGACCATACAATATGGCGGTTCCGTCAAACCGGGCAACATTGACGAAATCATGGGTCAGCCTGAAATTGATGGCGTATTGGTGGGGGGAGCGAGCTTAGACCCCATGGACTTTGCCGGGATCGCAAATTATCAGACCGCTTCGTAACCATCATCTAGGTGCTCTGTCATATTAGATTTTCGTTGCAGTAGTGCTTTTTCACAGTAAAGGACGCCACAGGTAGCGCTTAAAGTCCACCTTTCCTGTTGGCGTAAACTCGATTCCTTCCTCTTCTAACAGCGATCGCTGTAGATAATCGCCACCACGCCTGAGGGCAGAGTAGGAAATTTCCCCTTTTACGTTGATGACGCGGTGCCAGGGAATATCAGATTCTGGGATGTCTACGCGGCGAAGGGCATAGCCTACTAGACGGGCTTGTCCGGGTAGACCGGCGAGATCGGCAATTTGGCCGTAGGTGGCGACGCTACCCTGAGGAATCTGCCGCACGACGTGGTAGATCGCGTTATAGCTCGACATGGCCGACTCAACCATAGTTATCCTCGATAGGATAGTACAGAAGCGGTGCCTCTTGCTTTGCCCCGCGACTTAGTGCGTTTATCCTGTTTTCAGGTATGCCAGTGCCCTCATCATTAATTCAGCCTCTGCCGCAGGACGTCGTTCACCTCATCGCGGCGGGAGAGGTGATTGATTCAGTAGCGGCAGTGGTCCGAGAACTAGCGGAAAATGCCATCGATGCGAAGGCAACCCGGCTGACCATCACAGTCAACCTGGCGCATTGGTCTATACAAGTGGTAGACAATGGAGCAGGTCTCTCCCAAGCTGACCTCAAGCAGGCAGCGAGTGCTAATAGCACGAGCAAAATTCACCAGGCCGCTGACCTCCAGGGCATTAGCAGTTTGGGGTTTCGTGGGGAGGCGCTCCATAGCCTGGCACAGCTTTCAACTCTTGAAATCTGTAGCTATCAGCGCGGCGCAGAGCAGGGATGGCGGCTGCAGTATGACGACAGCGGTCAGCCCATAGCTGTGGAGCCTGGAGCGATCGCCCCAGGTACCGTTATTATGGTTAGCCAGCTCTTTGAAAAACTAGAGTCCCGTCGTCAAGCCCTACCATCGGCACCACAACAGCTGCGACACATCCAGCTCACAATTTACACCTTGGCGCTATGCCATCCCCATCTGACCTGGCAGGTGAACCAGGGCGATCGCTCTTGGTTTAGGATCTACCCTGGCTCCATGGGCCAGGTGATGGCCCAACTCCTGCGGCTGTCCGGGGCAGACCTAATCGAGCATGTTTGGTCTGCTGAACCCTACGAGGCCGGTCCTGCATCCGGCACCCACCCAACACAGCACGACAGGCCCTGTCGTCTGGTGCTAGCACTGCCGGATCGTCGCCACCGCCACCGGCCTGACTGGGTCAAGGTAGCAGTCAATGGTCGCGTTGTGCAATGTCCGCCGCTGGAACAAGCTGTTTTGGGGGCTTTTCACCGTACTCTACCCCGAGGGCGCTACCCTATTTGTGCGGTTCATCTGAGCATCGATCCAGCCTTGGTGGACTGGAACCGTCACCCGGCGAAGAGCGAAATTCACCTGCGGTATATGGACGACTGGCGGCAGCAGGTTAAAGCAGCGATCGCCACGGCACTGCAGCAGGGTCTAGCAGCGGCGTCGGATGCCCCAATGCCGCGCACGTCAGCCCTGTTCACAATGGCCGAAGCAGGGGGAACCTACGGCAGTTTGTCGCCGTCAGATGATAAGAATGCGAGTGCAAATAAGTTAGACGGCGACAAGATAGGTCATTCTTTACCATTACTGCCGCTGACCGTACTAGCCCAAGTCCACAATACCTATATCTTGGCAGAGCATCCCAACGGGGTATGGCTGATTGAGCAGCATATCGCCCATGAACGGGTGATTTACGAGCAGCTCTGCGATCGCTGGCATACGGTTCCCGTGGCCTCACCCCTGCTCCTACCAGGGCTGTCCGCAGCACAAGTGGAACGGCTACAGCACATCGACATTGATGTTGAGCCATTTGGAGACGATATTTGGGCCGTACGCACGGTTCCCCAGGGGCTTGTGGGTCGCTCAGACTGTGCCGAGGCGCTGCGAGAACTCAGTCACACCGATCCCGAAGCGGCCATCGTTGCCACCGCCTGCCGTACCGCCATCCGCAACGGCACGCCCCTAAACCAAGACCAAATGCAGACCCTGGTTACCCAGTGGCAGCAAACCAAACAGCCCCAAACCTGCCCCCACGGTCGACCCATCTATCTACCGCTAGCGGAATCCCAGCTGTCGCGATTTTTTCGTCGCCATTGGGTCATCGGGAAAAGCCATGGCATTTAGCTAATTTTAGCGCTCCAGCCTATCCTTCTGGCCTATAGCCCCACCGGTCAATGAAGGGCTGCCACTGCTCATACACCCGCTGATTGTCTTCTGGCGGAAAGCGGTATTGGTTTTTGCGATACCGACGGTTAGCCTCTAGATACTGCACGAAGCGATCGCGAACAGCATCAAATCCCGCGAGCCCAAGCTGGCGGTAAATCACCTCAACATGGGCTACCGGATCTTGCTCGAAATCTTCAAATCGCAGCTCGATATATTGCTCAGGGAGCAGGTCGGCAGCATCATCCAACAGCGCCGTCATCATCCGGGGGTAGCTTTGCAGGGTAAGTTCATCTATTGGCGCATCCTCAAACGGCTGGAGCGCCAGCTGGTTCAGAAGCTTGCGGTAAAAGTTGCGCATGGACTGAAAGACGACATAGGGATTGCGGTAGATGTGGATAAACTTGGCATCGGGATACATCTGTCGTAACAGTGCCACCCTAGCGGTGTATACCGGATTTTTGATGAGTAAGGGTTTATCAGGGGTTTCCACCTGCAGCTTTTGAAAGAATAGGGCTGCGGCTTGCCGCCAGTGATCCACCTGATCTGGCGTACAGTCATCGAAAAATACGCCCTGGTTAAAGTGGTGCTGCAGCTGTGAGGGAAAGTAGAGACCGTGATAAAACGACAGCGCCTGCATGTTCGCCAAGGCAATCTCGTCCTCTTGGGGAGAATCGGGCGTCACCGTCACGCCATCGATGAAGCGGTCTTCCGGTAGCGCTCGCGTCAACAGAGGGCGGAGGAGCGTTCCTAGGGTCAAAAACTCCCAGGGCAGTCCTGTGGCGAAGGGGGAAACATAGGCAAACTGCTGGGCATGGCACAGCAGTTCATACAAGAATGTGGTGCCGCTGCGCCAGTGACCCACAATAAAGATAGGAGCCTCGGTAACAACACCCCGCCGCTGTAGCCGCCACTGTTCTAAGGCGGAAAGGGGCAGGCGTGCGATCGCCGCCGCAGTGGCTAAGGCCAGATGAGGGACATACCGGAGCGGCACCCCACCGCTACCACCGCTGACCTGTAGCAAGGTCTTTAGGTCGCATCCCATCAAAGGGTGAAGCAGGCGAGGGGAATGGGGAGAGACAAAAGATGGCATAGACACATTCCAGCAGGCGTTCCGGTTATCACTATAGAGGCTATTTAGATTAGCCCTCGTGGCGCTGAAGCGCCATTTGGACCACCGGTATCTGGACAGACGACTCCTGTTGAGTCAGTGGGGCAGGTCTGCCAATGCCATACCCCTGAACGTAATCTACCCCCAGACGCTGCAGTTTCTGCTGCGTTTGCCGATCTTCGACCTGCTCTGCAATCGTTTTGAGGCCCATGGCATGCACCACTTTAGTAATCGCCTCGACAATTGAGGTGCTAATGGTGTCGTCCATTAAGTTGCGGACAAACGAGCCATCAATCTTGACGTAGTTGACGGCAAGGTGGTGCAGGTAGCCAAAGGATGACATCCCACTCCCAAAGTCATCTAGAGCGAAGGAGCACCCCAGAGCCTTGACCTGGCCGATGAACTCGCGGGCTTTGTTCAGGTTCGACACAGCTACGGTTTCAGTAATCTCAAAGCACAGCGCTTCTGGAGGCATGGAGCTACGTTTGATCTGCTCCATGAGAAAAGGCAGAAACTGCTCGTCGTTGATACTGGCACCAGAAAGGTTGATGGCATAGAAGCCCATTCCCCTAGCAGCGATCGCCCCGGAGCCATTGTCCCCAGCCCGCCGTTGCTCCATATAGGCAAAGCAGGCTTTAATCACCCACCGGTCAATCGCCGGCATCAACCCATAGCGCTCTGCTGCTGGGATAAACGCCATGGGCAGAATTACTGTACCGGTCGTGTCAAGGAGACGCAGCAAAATCTCATGATGGTGCATCTCATGGCCTTCTCCACAGGATGCTGAGGCGATCGGCTGCTGATAGAGTTGAAACTGATTTTCGTCCAAGGCAAGGCGAATACGGGCAATCCACTCCTGCTGACTGCGCTGTTCAGAAAGCTGCTGGTCGTCGGCTCGGTAGATATAAATGCGATTACGACCCCGCTCTTTAGCCCCGTAGCAAGCGGCATCTGCGGCACCCAAGGCATCCGCCAAGTTGCCAATTCCAGCATTGAGCTCGACGACCCCAATGCTGACGGCGATACCAAAGGTCTTTCCCTGCCAGGCAAAGCGGAAGTCTTGAATCGCTTGACGAATCAGCTCCATGGCCCGTCGCGCGTTCTTGAGCGGACAGTCACAAAGGACAATACCAAACTCATCGCCACCCAAACGCGCCACAACGTCATCTGAGCGCACATATTGTCCTAGAATCGCCCCGATTTGCTTCAGCAATTCATCCCCAGCCGCGTGACCACAGGTGTCGTTGACAACCTTAAACTGATCGAGGTCTAAGTAGCATAGAACGTGGTCTTGCTGAGATGTTCTCAGCACCATGTTCAGCTCTAGCTCAAAGTGACGCCGGTTTTTCAAGCCTGTCAATTCATCGTGGGACGCCTGCCATGCCAGCCGCTGGGACAAGGCGCGGGACTCCGTCACATCGTGAAACACTAATACAGCGCCAAGAATGGCTCCATCTTTGTCCTTGATAGGAGCAGCAGAATCAGTGATGCTGTATTCGCTTCCGTCTTTGGAAATCAAGGCCGTATGATTTGTCGGCTCAACCAGCTTCCCCGTGCGCAATACTGTACTGACAGAATTATCGGCTTGCTGCCGGGTCTGCTCATCAATAATGGTAAACACTTGGCCAAGGGGCATTCCCTTAGCCGCCGCCAAGGACCATCCCGTAAGCTGTTCTGCCACAGGATTAATATATGCTACGTTTTCCGCCGCATCGGTAGTGATGACAGCGTCGCCAATGGACTTTAGAGTCACCTGAGCCAGTTCTTTTTCTTTGGAAAGCTCCTTCTCAATACGCTTTCGCTCTTCGATCTCTTGACGCAGCCGCTGATTAGCCACTTCAATGTCCATCAGCTGGGGCAACTTCAAAACCTGCTGAATGGTGGGCACCGTGGTGGCAGCTGTCGCAACAGACACTAGCGCTGTCCCTGCCTTGAGAACACCAGACACCCAGTAATCGGGGTGCCACAGCGTCCAGATTCCCATAAGGTGAGTGGTGCCGCAGGCCAAAATAAAGGCCCCAAACATCACGAATATCCAGTTGAACGGCAGATCATCCCGCCTCAGAACCAAAACAAGCAGCGCCAGCGGGATAGAGTAGTAGGCGATCGCAATCAGCGCATCCGATGCCACATGTAGTGCAACTAAATCGGTCTGCCATAGGTAGCAGTGCCCATGGGGAATCATATGGACTGTGGCAAGAAAATTGGGGTCAATCAATACGGACATAGGGATCTGAACCGTCTAACAATAGATACAACCTGAAGGCAATGAGACGGTAGAGTGCGAGGTGATCCCAGCGCTTGTTGCCTTCACTGAATACCAACATCTCTACTGTTGGGTTCAGTTTTCCCACTTAGCGCAAGCAGTAAACCTGCTGTATCTCAGCTGGTACTAACAGTGCTGTGTCGTACACAACAAGCGTTCCCCTCGCGTTCCACAATAGCTCACGGTTAGGAGTGCAGCAAAACCGTCTGTCGGCGATCGCAAACCTCGCAATTGCAGACATTACCTTGCGCGCCGCGGCCTTAAGATAGGAATACGTTATACTCCCAGTCCTCGCAAATTTGCCCTCGATCGCGGTTTTACGGATCTCATGCAACACAATACTTTGGGCCATTTTCACCTCAGACAGACCGGTATCGCAATCTTTATCGGCCTCGTCGCTCTATTACCTGCCTGCAGTAGCGGCATCAGCGGCTTGTTTGACCGCGCCCGGTCCCCGAACAATACAACCCAGCTCAGCGACGCCGACCTTCAGAACTACTTGGGGCAATCTATCAACGCCAGCGGCGTTATTCAGAGCATGGTAGGAGATGCTGCCTTCATCATGGAGGAAAAAAGCATATTTACCGATAAGGACCTGCTTGTGATCAATGCGGCCAAGACACCGGTATCCTTACCCGATCAAGAAGATATCAATTTACAGGTCTCTGGTGAACTCAAACAGCTTGATATCGCTGAAATGGAGCAGATCTATGGCACAACGTTAGACCCTCGCCTGAGAGACTATGAAGGACAACCCGTTATTGTCGCAGATAGGATTACCGTGGAAAGTCAACCGGGCGATCTGTAATCTGCACCTTAAGGG
>JBARYO010000040.1:0-2038 GCA_049647905.1 Elainellaceae cyanobacterium
GGGCACCATCGTCCCTGTGCGCATGATAAAGGCCCAGTCCGACGATTGGGCTAGCAGAATCTCCCGCGCCGCCTGATTCAGCGCCCGCCATTCTAGCTCGTCGGCAGGCTCACGCTTGGCCAGCTCAATCATCCGCTCAGCGCCTTTGTGCAGATGGGGGTAAATCCAGGTATTGGTCTCATTGAGCCAGTATTCGTGGAAGCCTTTGTAGCCCCAGCTAGACTGAGACGGGCGGCAGACCTGCTGGGTGGGGTTGCTCTTGAGGTAGTCCGACAGGTGGGTCATGGTGTAGGTCTGTTGATCAAACCAGGACTTGCGGAAGAAGTAGTCGAGGAACCAAGGGCCTTCATACCACCAGTGACCAAACAGCTCGGCATCGTAAGGCGAGACCACAATGGGCGGACGCTGCATGACGTTATGGAGATGGCCTACCTGCTTTTCTCGGTTGTACATGAAGTTGCCAGCATGTTCTGCGGCCTTCTCCTTAGCCCAGTAGGGGTCATACCAGTCCTTGTCGCTCAGCCCCAACCCCTTGCCCGTAATCTTGTGGTACTTGATGCCCACGTTTTTACGCTGACCGTTAGGCATGACGTAGGGCTTGATGTAGTCGTACTCCGCATCCCAGCCCAGGTCGCGGTAAAACTCTCGGTACTCCGCCGCGCCCGGATAGCCCACCTGAGATGACCATACCTGTTGTGAGGATTCGTGGTCACGCCCAAACGCCGCCACGCCGGTTTCGGTAAAGATCGGCGCATAGGTGCCGAAGCGAGGACGGGGACGGGCATAAAGGATGCCATGACCGTCGGTCAGGAAGTAGCGCAGCCCAGCATCGGCCACCATGCGCTCTACCCCTTCGTAGTAAGCGCACTCCGGAAGCCAGATGCCCTGGGGCGATCGCCCAAACGCCGCTTCGTAATGTTCGCAGGCCACCTTAATCTGTGCCCACACCGCCTCGGGATACATTTTCATTAGCGGGAAGTAGCCGTGGGTAGCTCCGCAGGTAATGATGTCGAGGTTGTTGCTGTCCTGAAAGCCCTTAAATGCCTTGACCAGGTTGCGATCGTAATGCTCCCAGGTATTGCGGACCTGGTTGAATTCTGTGGCGTAATGCTCTGCTAGGTAACGCAGATGCCCGTTTTTCGCGTTGCGGTCAATTTCCAGCTCGGCCAGTTCCTCTAGCTTCGACAGGTGCTCGTCGTAGCGGTCCTGCAGCAGCGGATCCTGCAGCATCGACACCAGGGGCGGCGTCATGCTCATGGTCAGTTTAAAGTCGACGCCGTCCCGCTTTAGCCCTTCAAAGGCCAACAACAAAGGCACATAGGTTTCTGTAATCGCCTCGAACAGCCACTCTTCCTCCAAGACGAAGTTGCTCTCCGGGTGGCGAACAAACGGCAGGTGGGCATGTAGGACTAGGGCAACGTATCCAATACTCATGGGCTGGTACTCGTCGAGGTCGGCAGAAATCCGGTCAATGCCAACGATTGTAGAGCAAAAGATGCTGCAGCCACACGACGAAATGCCGCCACAAACGTGATGCTTCTGCCGACGTTACTGCTGGGGTAAATCTGGGCTAAAACCATTGCTCTTGAGTAAGAATTAGTGCATAAGTCGCCCATATGGTGATAATACTGGGGGGTGCTGTCTGCGGTAATGGCGTCTATAGTGATGTCTGGGCAGCTAATGCGTATTGACTCTAGATCAATATCTTCAGTAACGTGATGTCTTAAAGAGTGTGGTGTCTTAAAGAATGGCAAACTCTAACGTAATAGATCGTGCGCGTCAGGCCGACCCTGAAGCGATCGCTGCGCTGATGAATCATTCGCTGCAGTCGAAGGGCATCACGGCCTCTGTCGATCGTGAGGGCGATCGCCTTGAGGTGATGTTAGAGTCCGACACTGAAACAAACCAATCGCTCCTAACGACCTTCGTCAGTAACGGGCTCAAAAACCTCAATATCTCTTCAATTCATACGGCGACGGTCCGTGGGACGAGACAAGGGGCTGTTATCTGGGAAGACACCATTTCAGTTGGGCAACCC
>JBARYO010000041.1:0-7301 GCA_049647905.1 Elainellaceae cyanobacterium
CTACCACCCTAATTTTGGTGAAAGGTGCTCTAGACGCGCGCGGCTCCAAGCTAATGCCCGACAAGAAGGACTTTGGCTACAGCTTCCCCTGCGATGGCCCTGGCCGTGGCGGCACTTGCGACATCTCCGCGTGGGATTCTTTCTACCTGGCGATGTTCTGGATGCTGAATACTTTAGGTTGGGTGACCTTCTACTGGCACTGGAAACACCTGGGTATCTGGCAAGGAAACGTGGCTCAGTTCAACGAGTCGTCTACATACCTGATGGGCTGGCTACGCGATTATCTGTGGCTGAATTCGTCTCAGCTAATCAACGGCTATAACCCCTACGGAATGAACAACCTGGCGGTTTGGGCATGGATGTTCCTATTCGGCCACCTGGTGTGGGCGACGGGCTTCATGTTCTTGATCAGCTGGCGTGGTTACTGGCAAGAGCTGATTGAGACCCTCGTTTGGGCTCATGAGCGCACGCCTCTAGCGAACCTGGTTCGCTGGAAGGACAAGCCGGTTGCAATGTCTATTGTTCAAGGCCGTCTGATTGGTCTAGCTCACTTCACGGTGGGATACATCTTGACCTACGCGGCATTCCTGATTGCCTCAACGGCATCGCGATACGGTTGACGTAAGGATAGGTAATTGACTAGATGCTCCCCTGCCGAAAGGTAGGGGAGTTTTTTGTTGATGTCTTTATAGATTCAGAGAACAGGGTTGAGAGACAGTAAGCGCTAGACTCTGACGAATATTACCTATGATAGACCTATGCTCATGGTGATCGCCGATCCTAGCTCACATCGTTCACCTTCACGGTCAGGGGTTGAGAGGGGCTTTGAAATTTCACATTGCCGTGGATCGTATTGCTGACCTGAGCGAACAACTTACTATGTCGCAACTGATATGCTGGCTTCGATCCAACATTTTGCCGTGTCTAAACCCATACAACTAGACCTGGCTACTGCCGCAACTGTCCTTGGATTGTTTTTAGTTACGCTTGGGCTGTTTTGGCTCCCGAAGGGGATTGGTTTTGTGGTATCGAAGATGTCTCCGATGCAATCTAATGGTCTTTATGATAGAGTGCTTCGTCCGTTTGAGAATTGGATTGGGCTTTCCCTTTTGGTTCTAGGTGGGGATATTACTCTCCTGTTTTTCCAAGATCAGTCGCTCCAGCTAGATATTGCTGAATTTATTGTTGGATTGGCGCTTGCTATCAACATTGTTCTATTGGGCTTCAAAATTTTAGCCCAGGTTTTTGATGTTTATTTGCTGGAACAGGCTGTTCGAGGAGAGGGAAAAGCCAACAGCGAATTGTTGCTGCTATACAAATACTTGTCTAGCGCCGCGCTCTTGTTTACGATCGTATTCGTTTTCGCTCAGACCCATAGGGTTAACGTAGTCGGACTGCTGGCAAGCTTGGGGGTGGGTGGAATTGCGATCGCCCTGGCGGCCCAGAAAATATTAGAGCAGGTACTCTGGAGCACCATGATATTTCTCGATCGCCCGTTTGTGACTGACGACTATATCCACCTAGCAGATGGCACCTTTGGACGGGTGGAGTCTATTGGCTGGCGATCGACCCGAATTCGCCTATCGGGGAAAGGAACGCTGGTTGTTATTCCCAACAGTATGTTGACCCAAATGGCGATCGAAAACCTGACTGGCGCGCAAAAAATAATTTCTCTGATCAACATAAATTTTTACCGCCTGATCCCAGATGAGGAGCGTGCCCTAGTCCGTCAGCTCATTCTATCCAGCACGAGCGATATCTACGGCATTGACCATCGTTTGACAGAGGTGACGTTCCAAGACGTCCAAAAAGAGCGTAGCGGAAAAGCAGGATTAGTACAGGCCCAAATCCGATTCTTTATTTTGGGAACTGGTGAAAATTCCATGGAAATTCGAGGCCAGTTTTTAGAAGCAGCACGGAAAATTGTCATGAAGCAGTTGAGAGATTATGGCATCGAATTTGAGATCGAAGCAGATGCGGTCAATATTACGTCTCCAATGAATATATAGGCTTTGCTGATGGGGTGATTTTCCGACCAGCTTCGGGTCGAGGTTGATTACACAACGTGTATTAGGACAGTATGGCGGTACTCGATTTTTTCCAGGATTTTAGCTTTCAGCCACAGGATTTTAGCTTTCAGCTCAGTGATGATGTGAGGCGATCGCTGATTTTCTTGGCGATTCGCCTCGGTGTATTAGGACTTTGCATTGGTGCAGCTCTGATCGTGGGACGCTGTACGCCTTGGCTAGTCCGATTTATCCTGAACAGGACGTCGGGTTCTTCAAAGCGGGTGAAGGAATTTGCGTCAATTTCGAAAGCAGTAGAGCGACCGCTGACTATTGCTACCGTGCTGATCTTAATTTCTGTCAGCTTGAATATCATTAAAACCTACAGTGGACTTCACTCGGTCATATCGTTTGTTGTTGATGCTGCAGTAACGGTTAGTCTTGCTTGGATGGCAACACGAATCGTCAAGGTCTTGATTCGGCTCTATGGCGTTAGTATGCTAGGCCGGATCAACGATGAAGTCAACGATATCGTTCTGATCATCGAAAGCATCGCTAATTTCTTAATCGGTTTTTTTGCCATTACTATATTCGCTCAAACTCGAAACTTCAACTTCCTGGCTCTGTTGACAGGTCTTGGAATTGGCGCGGCGGGAATCGCCTTTGCCGCTCAGGAAGCCTTGGGCCAGCTTATTGGAACCGTCGTAATTTACCTCGACCGGCCATACATGGCGGGTGAATATATTCGCGCGAATTTCAATATTCATGCGGAAGATATCTATGGCCGGGTTGAATCCATCGGGATTCGCTCAACAAAAATCCGTCTTGCTGTCAGCAATACCCTCTTGATCGTACCGAACTCGCTCATGTCAAGCATGGATATTGAGAATATTTCTCGAGGTACAAAGGTTATGGTACTGCTATATGTCGATTTCTCTCAAAATCTAGATGAAACGGTAAAAGCATTGGTATCTCAGACAATCAAAAAGAGCTTCGATGCAATATTTGGCATTGACCCAGGCAGCACGCGAATTCACCTCTTCAATCCCGAAGAGAGAGGCGGAACCCGGGCTAGGGTAAGTTTTTTTGTCATGGGTTCGAGCGAATCATCCGTCAATTTGCGTAAGCGGATGTTGGAAATTGCGAGTCAATCTCTCAAGCGGGAACTTCAAGACCATAACCTTGAGTTTTCAATGCAGGAACCAACTGTTTACGTTGATTCTCCGGTGACGTTGTGATGATGATGATTTTAGACATTGTTCAAGACGTATTTCAAGTCGATGCTGAATTTCAACAAAATCTAATTGCTTTTGGTATACAGCTCGGAGGGTTTATTGCCCTGCTTGTAGGGGCATTCATCTTTACCCGATTCGTCCCAACGCTATTACGGTTCGGAGTTGATCGGCTCGCGCCAAAGCCTTTTGCGACAGCATATGGGCAAATTACCGATCCGATTCGGCAAGCGCTTGTTAGGGCGCTGTTTCTTGGATTGCTAGTCCTTAGTCTCGAGCTGCTGCGCGAGTATGACGGGCTGTATGGCGTGGCAAACTTCTTCGCTTATTTGACATTCTCGGTCTGTACTGGCTGGTTTCTATCACGGCTCGTGCATCGTATTCTGCGCATTCATGGCACAAGAATTCTCCAACGCCTAAGTTATGATGTTGACGACTTCATTATGGTTCTGGAGAACTTGCTCAATGCTGCTATTGTGTTCTTTACAGTTGTCTATTTTGCTCAAACCCAAAACCTAAATCTTATCAGCGTTTTGGCAGGTCTTGGCATCGTAGGACTAGCGCTTTCCTTTGCCGCGAAGGAAACCTTTGCTCAGATTATTGGTTCCATTGTGCTTTACCTAGATCGCCCCTATGTCCCTGGAGAATATGTCCGGGTTAGCTTCAATCCCAAAGATGAAGATGTCTATGGCCGTGTCGAAGCCGTTGGATTGCGCTCAACAAAGATTCGGGTCGCTGCGAAGAATACATTAGTGATTGCCCCGAATTCAGTAATGGTGAAAAAGGACATTGAAAATATTTCAAGAGGGACTAAGGTAATGTCCTTACTCTATCTTGATTTTGCAAAGGTGCTCAATGACACGGAGCGTGCGTTGGTAAAAGATGTGGTAAGCGATGCCATAGGCGGACTCCTTGGAGTAGAACCTCTGAGCGTCAAGATATTTTTATTTGAGCCTGATGAAAAGCCTGGAACCAGAGCACGGGTTAGCTTTTTCTTGCTAAGCTCTAGCCAAGGAGCTCTAAGAATTCGCAAGCGGCTTGTAGAGGTGACGAATGAAAAAATTACAGCTTGCTTTGCGAAACACAATTTGAAGTTTACGATGCAGGATCCCATGCTCTACGTTGATTCGCCAGTGACGAGATGAGGTCGAACTGCGGTGCTGCATAGGTCTGCCCGGAATTAAAGAGATATTTCGAAAAGCGGCTGTCTGCTGTTGAAGGTAGGGCTTACCGATAAGATGCTCCTATGCTACCTTGAAAAAATATTAAAATAACTGGCGTAGAGAATAAGCCTGATACTCTATTCTAAAACATACTTGGATAAAATTGCTTGGCTAGGAGAGCTAAGACCCGTCGGTCGCTTCATGAGGACTAGTTGCGTAATTATCGGACGATTTCGCTAAAAAACATAGAACCATAAGATGAAAGATATTGAAAGGATGCTGGGCGAAATACTGCCCGAGATTAATTTCTTGAAGATTTCAAGTCCCAAGTTCAAGCCTGGCGCCATTCTCGAATCTTCAGAATCCGACCGATGGGTCGACACTATTGAAGCCATTCTTGAATCTCAATTTGAAAAAGCAGACTTTGAAAAAAAGACCCTACCCGCTGCCTTAAATCTTCGGGAAGCGAAAGGTCTATTTTCAGGGGATGCCGCTGTCAATATTTTAGGAATCCTCGGCCTCGATCTAAAGCGGCAATCTCAGGTTAATCTAGAGATTGAAATTTCCCAAGTTAAAGTGAGCGAATTCAAGTCTGAAAGGATGGGCATTACCCGCTTGGAGAGAGAGTTCAGGCGACTAAGGGAAAATGACGAAGCCACTTTTAGGATACTGAGAGGACGATTTTTTGTCTTTTCCTCATACTACGCTAGCCAATTTAAACTACGATTCAACTCCACCACTGAAGGAGAAGCAGGCATTGACCTAGAAACAGACTTGAAAAAAGTAGATCTGGGTATTGATTTGTCGCTCGAAAACAACATTGTGCTTGTCAGCAGCAACGAATCAATACCATTCGGTGTGTCTGGCTATAAAATCACAAAGACAGGTAGAATTCTTGAGGTCTAAGGACCAAAAAAGCACCATTGAGTTGATGTCGTCAACCACTAAGTAGGAGGCCATAAATAAACGACGCTACTTGGGGGTGAACCCCCAAGTAGCGTTTACTTGTGCCCAGCCACTTATTAGGATTGTCCCGCGCTAGCTTGCAAGATATTCCTGCATGTCCGTTTGACGCTTACGCAGCTTGGTCAAGGCCTCTCGCTCAATTTGTCTTACACGCTCTCGACTTATATCCAGCATTGAACCAATTTTGGCAAGGGTCATCGTTTGTCCATCCTGTAGTCCAAACCGTAGGGATAGCACTTCTTGCTGCTGCGGCGTCAGATCAGACATCAGACGGGCTAACTCAGACTTGAGAGACGACTGAGCGGCGTAGTCTTCTGGGGATGGGCCAGTATCTTCCAGCAGCTCGACCAGCTCTGTGTCCTGATTGTCCCCCACCCGCAGGTCAAGGGATAGGGGCAGCCGAGAACGCTCCAAGTACTCCCGAACCTGCTTTGTCGTGAGCTCGAGTTCTTGGGCAATTTCTGCCACAGTTGCGGAGCGACCTAGGGTTTGGGCCAGCTGCCGCTGCACTTTCTTTATCTTGTTAAGCTTTTCAGTAATGTGGATGGGCAGACGGATGGTACGGCCTTTTTCAGCGATCGCCCGAGTAATGGCCTGACGAATCCACCAGTAGGCATAGGTCGAAAAGCGGTAGCCTTTGGAGGGGTCGAACTTCTCGACACCGCGCTGCATCCCAATCGTACCTTCCTGGATCAGGTCCAATAGGTCCACATTGCGCTTGATATACTTCTTCGCGACAGAGACCACGAGCCGCAGATTGGCCTCAACCATTTTACGCTTAGCAATTTGTCCATTGGAGACCGTCTGATTCAGATCGTCTTCTGACATTTCGGCAGCGGCAGCCCACTCAGTCAGGGTGGGCTCGCGATCTAGGGTCTCGGTCAGCGACTCCTGCACCTTAAGCAGTTTGTTTAGTCGCTGAACCTGCTTACCATAAATAATTTCCTGCTCGTGAGTCAGGAGTGGAACACGACCAATTTCTTTGAGGTATGAACGGACTAAATCAGTGGAGGATTGCTTATTTTTCATGGACAAGCGTTGTGGTGACGATGGGAAATTGTCGTGGGTGTCAGGCAACTCAGTTCGCTTAATGCTATTCGTCAGGGGATAATTCTGAACAGAAGCTCCGATAACGAAAGATCCTAAAGCAGGCAGTAGTAGACTGGTAGGTAAAACTCTACAGGTCGAGTTGCGCCACGCAAACCTTCGTGATGAGGTACCTCAAAGTAACCTTACTGGCTGGTATAGCAGAGCACTGTAGCGTTGTTACCCAATGGTTCCCACGGACGGTGTGTATCTGACATCGGTCAATTGTTAATAACTGTAACATTTATGAGAGCGAGTCCGCTATCCCTTTTGGTATAGATGCGGCGTTGTGCCTTCAGCAACAGGCTCAACTTACCTAAGCTACCGCTCTGAGAACGATGCCGTCTGCATCCTGTCAAACAAAATTGAGGGAGAGCAGGTAGATGGCAGCGGTACCGGTCGTAACGATAATTATAGATTTTTGATTGAGAGCTCAAGCTTCTCTCATGTAAGCCCTCTAAACTCTAATCAGTCTAGTATCACAAGTCTCAATGGCCTTTATTCATATCCCAAAACCCTGGCAGCTTCCAGCAGGTCGCATCACGTCGGAGTCAGCATACTGGAATCGCCGCCGGTTTATTAAAAGCGCTATTGGCGCAGGCGTGGGAGCTTCGCTGGTATCGGTAGTGGGGTGCGATCGCTCTGGGCAGTCTGGTGTAGGCACCCAACAGGACAGTGCTACAGCTGCATTGTCCCGGCTCAAAACCCTAGACTTTACCTCCAACCCAGCATTCACAAGGTTAGAGCGCCCCACCACAGCCCGACAGGTCGCTGCGACTTACAACAACTATTATTAGTTTGGCGGCACTAAATACATCTGTGAAGAGGCTCAAGCGCTGCCGACAGAT
>JBARYO010000042.1:0-14016 GCA_049647905.1 Elainellaceae cyanobacterium
GACGGTTTGGTCATGATGTATATCATTTAACCCGAGTCGATGCAAATGTATCGTGATTCCCTGCAGGTTTATCCCCATTTTTCGTTGCTGTTGCCAGTGTTGTGATTCCGTATGCTCACGCTTTTGCCCATCTTGTCGATGCTGCTCGCCCAAACCATCGCAGCTCCGACGTCATTGCCCAACCGAGTTTCAAATCCAATCCTGCCCCGAGCTGTTCAACGGGAGCAGGTGGTACGCCCGCTTCCCAATGAGCTAGACAACGTTCCTGTTTTCAACAGCAACAGCCCCGAACTCGTGATGTCTGAGGGGATTTTGCTGTCCACGTTTCCCACCACCGGGATGGCTGTACCGTCAGCCCATCTCGACTTTGCCTTCAGCGGGCGCTTCGATATCTTTACCCACCATATCGCAAGGGGCTCAGACCCTGACGATAGGCGCACCCTGTTTTTAGGGGTCATTTTGTACAACCCTGGCGATAGTCCTATCTCGGTGGATGTGCCGCAGGGGGTGAGCTATCTCACCAACGAAGCCCCCTACCTTGAACTAGCGCCCTACGTGGCCAATCCCTACGGCACTGTCTTTGCCGGTCCAGGAAGCCGCACGATGAACGATATGCTGCGGGGCATTCGACAGCCCCACTTTCCCTCTCGCATCACCATTCCAGCGGGGTACACCCATCTACTGGTCAACGCCCCCATTCCCCTAAGGCGGCTGACGGTGCCCACCGACGGGTCACTCATGCCGGGGCGGGTTATCCCCACGCCACCTAAGCCACAGCCAACGGCCACGCTGATAGATGGTTCGCCTACAGACCCGTCGCAGCTCGAAGCGCTTAAACCACAGCCAGTCAATCGCTCTCTGCCCACCAATGGCCGCTCCTCTTTGATGTATTTATCGAGCGATGGCCCCGTTCATGTCGCCAGTATGGCGATGTATGCCCCCACGACGCCCAGCGGCAGTGAGCGCGTCCCTACCCTTTACGAATGGCAGCAGCTTTTGCTCACTCGTGGCCTAGCTGGTCCTCGTGATTACCCACCCACGCCTCCCGATGCCCAGCAGTTTAGCCGCTTTTTCTACGGTCGCGTGGCGGGAGTAGCCCAGGGGTCGCAATGGTCAACGACGCTGACCGATGAGCCTAACAGCAGTACGTTGGAGATTCCAGAGCCAGGAGATTATCTTTCGTTTGCGCTGAGTACGGTGGACCGCAATACCTTTGGCACAGCCCAGATTCAAAGTGCCCCAATTGTTGCCCGCTACCCTGATACGGCTTACCGCGCCCATGGCAACTACGGCGTCCGATACGATTTGTCTTTGCCTTTGGTCAATTCAAGCGATCGCACCCAAACCGTGACCCTCGCGCTGGAGACGCCCGTTCAAAATGAGTCGTCGCCCAATACGCTCAACTTTCTCAATCCGCCCAACGATCGCATTTTCTTCCGGGGAACGCTGCGCTTCCGCTACACCGACGATTGGAATCGCCAGCAGACGCGGTACTTCCATGTGGTCCAACGGCAAGGTCAGATGGGGGAACCATTGGTCACGCTGCGATTGCCTCCTCGAATGCGGCGCATGGTCGAAGTTGAGTTTCTCTATCCCCCTGATGCTACCCCGCCCCAGGTTTTGACCGTTCATACCGTAGACCAAGCCCCCTGATTCTGTTCTTGATTCTGTCTCCGGGGCGATCGTACCGGCGATCGCCAGATGGACCCTAACTATGCTGCGGCCTCGTGATGTCGCCATTTACCGAGCTACCTCTACCTCGGAATTTCTGAACTTCCAGGCAGACCCCAGTAGCCGGACCCAGTTGCGCTGCACCTGCTTGGGGGTACAGTTCAGAATCTTGGCGATTTCGCGATCTGTAGGCAAGCCATTGTCGCGATCGCGGATTTGCTGGCGCTTGAGGTGAAGCAGCTGACGCTGCTGGGGTGGCAGCTGGTCGTAGAATTGCTCCCACTGGGCTTCCGACAGCCCCAGGTTTTGGTCTAAATCGGCTCCGAGCCACTGGTGGACCATCTGCCAGTTGCGGGAGCAGGAGAACTTCTCCACGTGATACTTGAACCGCTGCTGGAGATAATCGCGCTGGCGTGGCGTCAGCCCCAGCACCTCATCGATTTCCGGAGCCGATAGGTCCTGTAGCTTGAGAGATAAATAGTCCAAGCAGTCCTGCTGGTTTTGCTCACTCAAGTAGGAGACGAGTTCTGTAATCACCCGTTCCCGGAGGACGGCTTCAGAGGGGTCCACCGCATCTAAGACCATCTGCTCTTTGACCTGCTGCACTAGGGGAGAGCGGCTGTACATTTCAGCTTCTTCCGTGCGCCCTGATTCAATTGCGGCCTCAAAGTCAATAGAGGTTTCGCTGGGCTGGCGCTTGCAGAAAGCCTGAGCCCGCAGAACCACCAGCTGCTGATTGCGGCAGCCCGGTAGGGAAATGCGCCGCTTGGCGTACTGCTCTGTAAAAGCCATGTACTCTGATAGCTCAATGCGGCTGCGGGGCCGATAGGTTTCTGGCATCTCGTTTTCCCGCCGGAAACTCTTGAGCACCTCAATATAGAACCCTTGGAGGAAGTCTTCAATCATGTTGTAGCGGGCCTGGAAGCCATAGTTGCCCCGGCTGGGCGCGATATGGCGATAGACCATGGCGCTGAGGCTGCTGTGCAGGTCAACTCGCCCTCGGCGAGAGCCGGCTCGGTAGTAGCCCAGGCACTTATTAATGCGGTGGCTGGCTAGGGTTTGCTGCCAGGAGCGTACTTCCCCCGATTTCTGAATGCGATCGCTCTTGCGACAGATGCGCTCAACTTCGCTGGTCAGGCGCAGGGCAACAGATTTGACGCTGGCCGTGATTGAAGGAATATCTTTTTTAAATCCATCGATAATGAAGTGATATAGGAATGGTGGTTCGGTAGGCTCATCCTTGGCCTCCTCCGGAGCATTCTCTGAGGATGGGGACAGGTCAACAACAGAATTTTCATGGGTGCTGTCGGTCGCTTCAGCAGCGTTACGGGGGCTAGGGGAGACGAACGTGTTCTTTTTGTATTCAGTAGCCATTAGTTTAAGTCCTTTGGTGATGCACGGATGCTTGGTCTAGGGCTGTTTAAGTTGGCCTTGTTCAAGCGTCCACACTTCAGACTGTATGAAATCGAACCCCTGCTTACTTTCCTGACTGTGTCACTCTCTCAAGTAACTTGAATTTCACGGGGTAGGGCTGGGACGTCAGGCGTGGTAGATGAGCCAGTCAGGCAACCTCAAGTGGTTGCTGTGGCTAAGTTTCAGTAGGTAGAATCCAGCGTTGTCTGCACCGTGACCGGGTTAACCCCTTTGGATGATTTCGAGCCAATCCCCCAAGTGGTTCCCCCTTTCTTTCCTGATGGTGCCACACCAGAGGGGTTCATTGTTCAAGACACCGGTTCGATATACTAGGTTCGGTATTCAGCACCTGTATTTATGGCGATCGCTTACTTTGACTGCCCAATGGGCATTGCCGGGGACATGTGCCTAGGCGCTTTGATCGATGCGGGCATGCCTTTATCTCACCTGGTAGCGGCACTCAAGCAATTGCCGATTGCTAACGAGTTTGATCTGGTCCTAGAGACAGTCCAGCGGCAGGGGCAGCGGGCTACCAAGCTTTGGGTCAAGCTGCGACAACCCGTGGCACCATCTGGTCAAGTGGGCCCTTCCCGCGATCCCACTTCCGAACAGGGCCACGGGCACGACTCCCACCATCTCCATCAAGCTTCTCCCCATGGCCCTAGCCGTCGCCTGCCGGAAATCGTTCATTTGATTGAGCAAGCTAACCTATCCCCCCGCGTCACAACCAGGAGCCTCAGTGTCTTCGACCGGCTGGCTCAAGCGGAAGCCAAGGTCCATGGCATTCCCCCTGAGCAGGTCCATTTTCACGAGGTGGGCGCGGTTGACGCCATTGTGGATATCGTCGGCACCTGCATTGCGCTGGACTGGTTCGATATTGAGCGGCTACATTGCTCGGCCTTACCGACGGGGGGCGGCACCGTGACGGCGGCCCACGGACGCCTACCGGTTCCCGTTCCTGCAGTCCTACAGCTGTACCAGCAGCGCCAAGTGCCGGTCTACAGCAACGGTATTGAGCGAGAGCTAGTGACCCCCACGGGCGCTGCCCTAGTGACAACCCTAGCGACCGGTTTCGGCCCGCCGCCAGCCATGACGCTTGAGCGGGTGGGCCTCGGCGCGGGTACCGCAGACTTGGCTATTCCTAACGTGTTACGAGTGTGGATTGGAGCAGAGAATACCTTGCCCACAGCACCGCCAGCACCGGGCCTTGAGACATTCGGCCTACGTGAAACAATCACTGTCTTGGAAACTCAAGTAGATGACCTTAGCCCCCAGGTGATTGGCTATCTGTTCGAGCAACTGCTCACGGCAGGGGCGCTAGATGTCTTTACCCAAGCGATCGGCATGAAAAAGAGCCGCCCTGGCACCTTGATCAGCGTGATTTGCCATCCCGAACAGGTTCAAGGCTGCGAGAAGATTTTGTTTGAAGAAACGACCACTTTGGGGGTACGCCGTCGTGATCAGGAGCGCACCATCATGCAGCGTACGACAGAACCCGTTGACACCCTCTACGGCCCTATACGCATCAAGGTTGCCCGCCCTGCTGCCCATCAATCCGTGATCAATGTTCAGCCTGAGTATGAAGACTGTGCCGCGCTAGCGCGAGAGACCGGCGTACCGCTACGGACTATCTATAATCAAGCTCTCCACAGCTGGAAGATGGCCAACCCCGAGAGCACAGGGTAAGCTCAACGCCTTGAGACCGAAGCCAGCTCAAGCAAACCTAAGGACTGGAGATTTGAGCTGCTTGCAGAGCCGCAGCTCAGTGCCCTCAGCGTTCCACTGAACGCAGTCAAACACCTGATGTAGAATGTATAAACCGCGACCGCACTCTCCATATTCCCCCGGAGTCTGCTTGCAGCACTGCTTGACGCTTCTCGAAGCGGGGGCAAATCCTGACCCTTGATCCGACACAATCCACCAGTACTCGTGATTTAGGGCAAAAAACTGGACCAGGACGGCTTTGCCGGGGTCAAGCTTGTTGCCATGCTTGGCAGCATTAACAAGCGCTTCCTGAAGCCCTAATCTCACTTCAGGCTGGCATTGGGACGGCACGTCAGCTAGCAAAATATCGAGGACAGGACACAAATGAAGCGTTGAGGCAAAGCTCAAAGTTCCGTACTTACGACCCAAACCCGGACGCATTGCAACTGCAAGCACACTAGAACCTCACCGCTAATTACAACCGCCGTTAGATAGGAAAACCATACCCAAGGCTGGCATACTTACACCGCCCACTAGTACGGTCTAGTAGGGTTTTCAGCCTATTGATATTTTAGCATATGCTTTTTTGGGACCTACTGCTTCGTCGCTCCGCCTGTGCCCCCCAAGGGCTGTTTCCCCGTACATATCCCGCTCTCATCTCCAAAAGTGGGCTCGCTTCTAGGATGGTTAAAACAGCGTCTTTTGCAACAGCACCATGACAATTCGATTTGGGCGAGCAACCTGTGGGCAATTGGATGCTGCAGCGTCTCGGGAATGGTTAGTGACCAACGGCATTGGCGGCTATGCCTGTGGCACGGTTGCGGGCCACCTCACGCGGGCCTATCATGGACTGCTGATTGCCGCGCTAGATCCACCTGTGGGGCGATCGCTGCTGTTGGCAAAGCTGGACGAAACGGTCACGTATCGAGGCAAAGACTATCCGCTCTACACCAATCAATGGGGGGCAAACCGGTGGCAAGAGAGCACCATTGTCCCCCATGGCTATCGCCACATCGAACATTTTGAGCTGGAGGGAACGGTGCCGGTTTGGACCTTCGCGATGGGTGATGCGCGGCTGCAAAAGCGGGTGTGCATGGTGCAAGGCGAGAACACTACCGGCGTGCGCTACAGTCTGACCCGGGGTGCGGGATTGGATCTCACCCTCAAAATTATTGTTAACCACCGAGATCACCATGGCGGCAGCCATCCAGGAGATTGGCGGGTGACAGCGGTGGAGAATGGCATCCGCGTTCAGGTCTCGGACGACAGTCCCTTTTACGTCCTCGCGTCGCAGGACAATCCGCACATCGTTCCACAGATAGACCTGCAAGTTGACCCACAATGGCTGTGTAACTTTGGTCTGGCGGTAGAGCATTACCGGGGCACGGGCGATCGCGATGCTCATTTGCAGGCAGCGGTGCTGAATGTGCACCTAGAGCCGCAGCAGAGCTTGACCATTGTGGCGAGCACTGAAGCTGCCTACCTGGAGAGGCCCCTCGATAGTGCAGTCCTGCTGAGCGATCGCCAGAAACAGGATGAGGCACTTGTGGCCTGCTGGCACCACAGCATTTCTGAGAACGTCACCCCGCCGGACTGGCTAGCCCCTCTAATCTTGGCCGCAGATACCTTCATCGTCGATCGCCCCACCCGTGACCCCTCTGGTAAAATCCCCGGCAAAACCGTCATCGCAGGCTACCCCTGGTTTGGGGACTGGGGCCGCGACACCATGATCAGCCTGCCGGGTCTGACCCTCGCAGCAGGCAGACCGGAGCTAGCGCGGCCCATCTTACGAACCTTTGGCCAGCACCTCAGTCAAGGCATGCTACCCAACCTATTCCCCGACTCAGGACAAGCGCCGGAGTACAACACCGTAGATGCCGTTCTGTGGTATTTCGAAGCGGTGCGCAGCTATTACGACGCCACCCAAGACCGCGACCTGCTGAATGAGCTGTTTCCCGCCCTCGCTGGCGCGATCCTCTGGCACCAGCGAGGCACGCGCTACGGCATTCGGGTAGACCCCGAAGACGGGCTGCTTTATGCTGGGGAGCCGGGGGTGCAGCTGACCTGGATGGATGCCAAAGTGAATGACTGGGTGGTGACGCCGCGAACGGGTAAACCTATTGAGGTGAATGCTCTGTGGTACAACGCCCTGCGGGTGATGGCCTATTTTGCCCATCTGCTGGGCCAGCCGGACCGGGATTACCGGCAGATGGCCCGGCGCTGCCGTCAGGGGTTTCAACTGTTTTGGAGCGCAGAAAAGGATTACTGTTTTGATGTGATCGATACCCCTAGTGGTACCGATGCTGCTCTACGCCCCAACCAAATCTTTGCGGTAGCCTTGCCCTACGAAAGCCACCTTCCCGGCGAAGCACTACTGGCCCCTGAGCAGCAGAAAGCTATCGTAGACGCTGTATCCGCAAACCTACTCACCTCCTACGGCCTGCGCTCCCTTGCCCCATCCCACCCCGACTATGTGGGTACCTATGGGGGCGATCGCCTCCGGCGGGACGGGGCTTACCACCAGGGCACGGTGTGGGGCTGGCTCATGGGTCCATTTGTCCAGGCTCACTGGAACGTCTACCGCGATGCCGAGCAAGCCCTGTCGTTTTTAGAGCCCTGCGCTGACCATCTCAGCGACGCGGGTCTAGGGAGCGTCAGCGAAATTTTTGACGGGGATGCCCCCCATACCCCACGCGGCTGTTTTGCCCAAGCCTGGAGCGTGGCGGAGATTTTACGCGTTCGGCGGATGCTTTCAGAGGATATTTAGGCTAACTTAAATGTCGTTTGATGTACGATGAGCTGCCTGCCGTCCTAAGCGATCTTAGAGTCGCGCCATTCATATAGCGCCACTAAACCAGCGCCACCCAATTAACCTCACCCCAATTAACCTATGACACCCGAACATCAGCGGCTCGAGGACTCTAAGCAACGGCGCGTGCATTGGAAGCACTGGGGGCCTTATCTTAGCGATCGCCAATGGGGCACCGTGCGGGAGGACTACAGCGCTGGGGGCTCTGCCTGGGACTACTTCCCCCACGACCAGGCGCGATCGCGGGCCTACCGCTGGGGCGAAGACGGCATCTTGGGCATCTCAGACACCCACCAGCAGCTGTGCTTTGCCGTGGCCCTATGGAACGGCGAAGATCCTATCCTCAAAGAGCGGCTGTATGGGCTGACAGGGCCGCAAGGCAACCATGGGGAAGACGTCAAAGAATATTACTTCTATTTAGATAGCACCCCCACCCACTCCTACATGAAGGGGCTGTACAAGTACCCGCAGCGGGCATTTCCCTACAAAGACCTGCTGCAGGAAAACCAGGAGCGCGGGCGCGAGGGGATGGAGTACGAGCTGCTGGACACCGGCATATTTGACGAGAGCCGCTATTACGACGTGCAGGTGGAGTATGCCAAGGAAACTAACGAAGACATTTCTATTCGCATTACGGTAACCAACCGAGGCCCGGAGACCCACACCCTGCATCTGCTGCCCACCCTGTGGTTCCGCAACATTTGGTCCTGGGGCTACGACATGGAAAAGCCGCATATCAAAGTGGCAGAGCAGCGCGAGTCGTTCACCACCGTAGAGGCCTACCACCCCGACCTGGGGAATCGCTGGCTTCACCTTGATGGCATTCCACCGCTACTCTTTACCGAGAACGAGACCAACTACCGGCGATTGTTTGGGAGTGAGAACACCTCCCCCCACGTCAAAGACGGCATCAACGATTTTGTTGTGGATGGGAAAAAGGGTGCCGTTAACTCAGCTAATCTGGGCACCAAGGTCTCTCCGCACTACAAACTCACCCTGGAGGCGGGGGAATCCCATACGGTCTATCTACGGCTGACGGATAATGAGGCATTGGAGTCTCCCTTAGGGGACGCCGTCCGCGATATCTTTACGGCCCGCCAAGCAGATGCCGATGCGTTTTACGCCACCATCACGCCGGATTCGGTCAAAGGCGAACTGGAAAATATCCAGCGTCAGGCCTTTGCAGGACTGATGTGGACTAAGCAGTGCTACCGCTACGTCGTGGAAGACTGGATCGATGGAGACCCAGACATGCCTGAGCCCCCCGAATCCCGCGATGATGGCCGCAACAGCGCGTGGAAGCACCTGCATGCTGATGACGTGATTTCCATGCCCGACAAGTGGGAATATCCTTGGTTTGCCGCCTGGGATACGGCCTTCCACTGCCTGCCCATCGCCCTAATTGATGCGGAGTTCGCTAAAGAGCAGTTGGACATTATGACCCGCGAGTGGTATATGCATCCCAACGGTCAGCTCCCGGCCTACGAATGGGCCTTTGGGGATGTGAACCCGCCCGTCCACGCCTGGGCCACCTGGCGCGTGTATCAAATTGACCGCAAGATCACTGGAACGGGCGATCGCCCGTTTCTAGAGCGGGTATTCCAAAAGCTGCTGCTTAACTTCACTTGGTGGGTAAACCGCAAGGATGCGCAAGGCAACAACGTGTTTGAGGGCGGCTTTCTAGGGCTGGACAACATCGGAGTGTTCGACCGCAGCGCCCCGCTACCCACCGGCGGCTACATTGAACAGGCAGACGGCACCAGCTGGATGGGGATGTACTGCCTCAACATGCTCACCATTGCCCTAGAGCTAGCCTTAGAAAACCCAGTGTACGAAGACATGGCCACCAAGTTCTTCGAGCATTTCCTCTACATTGCCGAGGCCATGAACCACATGGGCGGGGACGGTAGCCAGCTGTGGGACGACGACGACGGCTTCTACTACGATGTGCTCAACCTGCCAGATGGCAGCAAAGTCCCCCTCAAGATTCGCTCCATGGTGGGCCTGATACCCCTGTTTGCGATCGCCATTCTAGAGCCTGAAACTCTCGAAAAGCTGCCCAACTTCAAAAAGCGGCTGGAGTGGTTCATTGAGAATCGCCCTAACCTCAAGGTAAACGTGGCCTGTATGGAGACCGAGGGACAAAAAGCCCGCCGCCTACTGGCGCTCACCTACCTGTCGCCCCATAAGTATGTGGAGAGCGATCGCTTCCGTCGGGTATTAAGCAAAATGCTGGATGAGAGCGAGTTTTTCGGCGACTACGGCATTCGGGCCCTATCTCGCTTCCACGCCCAAAACCCCTACGTGTTCGACTACGACGGCACCTCTCACCGGGTGGACTATGAGCCCGCCGAGTCTAGCTCGGGGCTGTTTGGCGGCAACTCTAACTGGCGCGGTCCGGTGTGGTTTCCAGTGAATTACCTACTAATTGAATCCCTGCAGAAATTTCACTTCTATGCAGGAGATGACTATAAGGTGGAATGTCCCACCGGATCAGGAAACTGGCTCACCTTATGGGAGGTGGCCACAGAGATGTCTAGCCGCCTGATCAATATCTTTGTGCCTGATGAGTCTGGTCAGCGGCCCGCTTATGGCGATGTCGAAGCGCTCCAATCTGACCCGCATTGGAAAGATCTGGTGCTGTTCCATGAGTATTTTCATGGGGACAATGGGGCGGGACTCGGGGCGAGCCATCAAACGGGTTGGACGGCCCTGGTGGCGAAGTTAATCCAGCAGTATTGCGAATACGCGCTGGATTAGGACGAGATCCAGGGTCGAGTCTGGCCAATATTGGCGCCTGAGCTGATCGCCTTATAGCGATCAATGAATCGCTCATTGGGTAACGTACGAGCCGAATTAACGGCAAGCGCTTTATGGATGCCCTTCACCAAATGCATCTCCAAGTAGCCCTTATTCTTGACCAAAATATCGCCACGAGGCTCAAAGTCGAAAAAGTCCTCAACAAGCTCAGCCGTAGCTTTGGACACGTTGACCCTGCCCGGTACGCCGAAAGACTCCATGCGAGCTGCAACGTTGACCGTATCTCCCCAAACATCATAGGCAAACTTCTTACGGCCAATGACGCCGGCCATCACAGGACCGGAATGGATACCAATGCGAATATTCCAGTAGGGTTTATTAGACTCGCGCTTCTGGGTTTTCCGACGGCGAATGAACATCTGCATTTCCATCGCGGCTAGAACCATGTCAACGGCGTGGGTTGGGCTCGGAGCGGGAATACCACCCGCACACATGTAGCCGTCACCAATCGTCTTGAGCTTCTCTAGACCATATTTTTCAATGATTTCATCGAAATAGGAAAAGCAGGTATCTAGCTCACTCACTAGGATTTCTGGGTCAAAGTATTCTGAAAGCTTTGTGAACCCTTTGAAGTCAGCGAAGAGGACAGATGCGCATTCGTAGTGGACCGGTTTGACCTTGCCGGTATCTCTCAGCTCTTTCGCGATCGCAACGGGCAAGATATTCAGAAGCAATGTCTCAGAGCGCTGCTGCTCTTCTGCGATGACGGCATAAAGGCGGTTAACCTCCTCGAATCGCTCGGCGTTGCGGATGGCAGATGAGAGCTGTAGCCCAAGGAGATAGCCAATACGAACATCGTCTAGCGTGTAAGCCGATGAACCATTTGACGAGAAAATAACAGCTCCAAAGCGCTCCCGCTGATGTTCAAGGGGAATAATCATTGCTGCGGAATGATCGGGCCAGAACATTTCACCTGACCGACGAGCGAGCTGAGGCTGTCCCGTTCTTAGAGCACGGCCAATGGGATTACGCTCGTGCGGATTGACCTGGTCAAGCGCTAAGGCAGGTCCGAATAGGTTAGTTAGCGAATTTGAGCCTGAATGAGATAGATAAATGCTGAGGTGGGCAAAGTCAAGAATCCATTTGGATTTCTTGCTAAAGATTTGAAAAATCTCATTTGAATCGAGAGAGGAGTTAATGGCCACAGCAATTTCGTTGATGGCTGCAATTCGGCTTGAAAGTGCCTGAGCCGATGCCAAAGGATTTTGCATCCGTGAGTCTTTTAAAGCAGTCACCACGTTAAATCAAAAAAATGTACTACTATTTATGCGCTAATTTTGTTTGGATACAGACTCCGATAAAAGTAGGCTTGCGGAGTTAAGTAGGAGGCCATAAATAAACGACGCTACTTGAGGGTTCACCCCCCAGAGCGGGGCGAACCCCCAATACCGTTTACCTGTGCACAGACACTTAATAGGCTTTTGGAGATAACTGAGTTAAAGCGCATCTACTTCCAAACTAATAGCATCAGTATACTGATTGATTTGAGTAAAAAGATTTGCTGTCGCAATAACTTCAAAAATCTCTTCGTTGTTCAGACCATAGTGACGAAGATCGTCATAACTGGCCTCTGCTAAGTCTTGGGGGGCCGTAGCCGCCTGGAGGCCAAAGCGAATGATGGCCTTCTCGCGATCCGGCAGTGGGCAGTTCTCGAAGTCCGTTGTCAACGTTTGCAAAACTTCTTCACTAATGCCAAGCACGGATAATCCGTGGAGGTGAACCTTCAGCGCATACTCGCTACGATTAGCCTGAGAAATTGCCACGCCCAGCATCTCTTTGAGCGTCCGTGGCATTTCCCCGCCTAAGATAATTGAGCGGAACTTGTGCCAATTTGCTTCGAGGAAGTTGGGGTTAACGGCCATGGACTTAAACAGGTTGGGCACCATCCCAAATCCTAGCTCAGCAGAAATATCGTCATAGATAGATTTTGTCTTATCATCCGATAGATCTGTAGGCTCTAGAAGTTCAACGTGTGACATTAGTAAGCAACCTTGGATAGTACTCGAACAACACTCTGTAATAAACGTATTGCAGGGCGCTGGGAACTAATCCGGACAGATCGCCAAATATTTACGATCTGACTAAGACAAGTCGGTGCTACTGGGACTGTGCGCTGGACAAACCTGTTAGACGCTTGGGTCAAGCCAACAGCGGCAAGCTCTCAGCCCCTTATTTGTTTAACCTTTGTTTGATAAACGTCACAAGCTGAGCCATCTGCCGCTTCAGCGTTGCCACCTCGGACTGCAGAGCATCTATCCGCTGTGTCAGAGCCTGCACGTCTCCAGCCTCTGCGCCTGCTGCTGCATTCGAGGTCGCTTGCCGGGGCTGCTTAGCCTTTACCATGGCCGATTTGATCGCGCCAATCAGGTCTCGCTGCTCGAATGGCTTTTCGATAAACTCAAAATACTCAAACGGTTCCGAGATTTTCTCCGCTAGCTCTTCCCGACGGCCTGACATGATGACCAGGGGGATTTTTTGCAGATTGGGCTGCTCTTGAATCGTCTGGAACACTTCCCAGCCGCTCATGCGGGGCAGGAGGAAGTCCAGCATGATCAAGTTGGGCTGCTCCTGCTGAATCGCGTTGAGGCCCTCAATGCCATCTTTGGCTTCTATGACCTGGAAATTTCCTTTGGGCAACATGTCTCGCACCATATTGCGAATGACTCTGCTGTCGTCGATGACTAAAATTTTATGAGTTGCCACATCAGACTCCTCTAACAATGAGTAGGGGTTATGTTTAAGTGCATCGATGGAGACGGTGCATTAGCATGAACTAGTGTAGCCTTTGACGGAGGCTTGCAACCCAGTACCAATGGATCATTCCCCTACTTCTGTGTCCCCATCTATTACCAACGTGCCTAGTCTTAATGATGGCAGCGATCGCCTACGCCTGCCAGACTGGCTGCGCCGCCCCGTAGGCAAGGCCAGCGACCTTTCTAAGGTGCAGCAGGTGGTGAAGCGGCGCGGCATTCACACCATCTGCGAAGAGGGCCGCTGCCCCAATCGGGCGGAGTGCTACGCCAACCGAACGGCGACGTTCTTGCTGATGGGATCGGTATGCACCCGCTCTTGTGCCTTCTGCCAAGTGGACAAGCATCATGCCCCTATGGCCATTGATCCCGATGAACCGGAGAAGGTGGCAGAGTCGGTGCGCCTATTGGGCCTGACCTACGTCGTGTTGACCTCAGTGGCGCGGGATGATCTATCCGACGGCGGAGCGGGCTGCTTTGTTCGTACCATAGCGGCAATCCGTCAGCTCAACCCTGCAACTGAGATAGAAGTCCTTACCCCCGACTTTTGGAGCGGCAAAGGTGCGGAGGCTAACCAGCGCGATCGCATCGCAGCAGTTGTCACCACCCGTCCGGCCTGCTACAACCACAACATTGAAACTGTGAAGCGGCTGCAGGGACCGGTGCGCCGCGGAGCCACCTACGGGCGATCGCTACGGGTGCTAGAGCTTGTCAAGGCCCTAGACCCTGAAATCCCGACGAAATCTGGGCTGATGCTGGGTCACGGTGAAACCAGAGACGAGGTCGTTGAGACTCTAGCAGACCTGCGGCAAGCGGGCTGCGATCGCCTTACATTGGGGCAGTATATGC
>JBARYO010000043.1:0-4327 GCA_049647905.1 Elainellaceae cyanobacterium
GCTTATGCATGGCTCCCTTACCTTCAGCCCTCAGGTAGGGATAGCGAGCAATGGCAAGCTGCTGGCCCCAGCGCCCCCACCCCGCAACCGCAATCAGCACGGCACCACGGTAATGCTCAATATCACCCAAAGCTGCCGCTTTGAGAACAACAACGCATGCTCCTGCAATAGCCCCAAAGGCCCCCACCTGGCTATCCGCCATCACAGACAGCCGTCGCTTAGCATCTGGAACAGCAAGGCCATCGGCCATATCCATCACGCCGTCAAGGTGCAGCCCTCCGGTGAGGCTAATCCACCCCAGGGTGATGACAGCACTGCGGGTTGCGATGGGTACACTGGCATAGGCTAAACCAGTGTCTGCAGCCGCGAGGATAGCACCAATAAGCAATCCCACCACGGGCGCGTGGCGCGCAACGTGATCAAACTTTGAACACCATCGTGATGGGATGGGAAGACCTGTGTAGAACATAATGGCGCTGGCGATGCTGCCGGCGCTGTTCTTGATCCAGTCATACGGTCTAGTCATTTACGCCACTCGGTTCATGTCTGCCTGCCCCAAAGCATCATGTCACTTTGCTCAGTAATTTTACAGATCATCCCCTTCTGCCGTTGAAAGCTGTTATTAATCATCCGTAGTATTCACTACGCGAGACGGCTTCTCTGGAGATAGAATCAGCCGCATTACTGGCTCAACCTACCGTCCAAACCATAGATAGCGCTGCTAGACCCCGCCACTTAACACTCATACCCCACACTGATGACCTACGACCGTTCCGTTAATCGCCCTCACCTGCCAGCTCCTTGCCTCGTTGACGTGGGTACAATTGTCAACAAGCAGGACATGTGCCGCGTCCTCTCCAATTTAGGTGCGGTGCATTACAGCTATACCGATGAGGACGCCTGTTTAGAAGATGGCAATGGTTATGTTGTCGAGGTCTTTTGCGATCTCCAGCAGGCTACCCTCGTCGCCAACCGTACCCTCTATCTCAACGTCTACAGCTTTGATACCATTGAGCTATGTCGTGTCGAGGGTGAAGCGCGATTTGATTTGGTGCAGGACACCCGGCGGCTGCGGCTGACGCCGCTGTCGAGCCCGTTGCACGAGCAGGCCGACCATGCCATAGAGCTGGCGGCGTTGGACGCGATGGTGTCTGATGTACTGTCGTCAGACATCGACGTTAGAGACCCTGACTTGTCTTGAGGGATAGGCGAGATCGGACCCAATGCGTTGAAGACTTGACGCCTTGCAACTGGATCTTGGGCCTTAGCTTACGTGCTGTGCTGTGATGTCATGAGCGGGGAAAGTCTCGCACTGCTCTAAGGACGCGATCGCCAGGGACACAGCTACTACTCCATTTATGATCCGCTGACCAAGCAGCGCACAACCGGCGATACCAGGTCTGAGGTCTTGACTTGGATAGAGCATCGCTATCGGGTTTAGGATGACGTTACGACCTAACAGACCAAGCCTCGTTTAGAGGATGCTTCACGTTCCCACTCGAACGAGGTTTGGACCTAGGTCTATGCAGCGCTACCCGTCCCAATGAGATACGGTTCATGATATCCCCAGCAACAACTCTGGCCCAGTGGCTTGTCGGAGAGTTTACCAATAACGCTCAAGCCGCCGAACAGCCTGCTTGGTTCGTTCATCTGAGGCTATGGCACCGACCGCTCCCCCAGCGGCTGCAGGGAAATTTAGCCCTCTTTGCAGAACAGGCGAATGTGCTCAAAATCGAGCAAGCCTACCGCCAGCGCATCCTCATGCTCCAGGACAAGGGTAATGGTTTGCAGGGTCAGTATTTTGCCTTTAAGCAGCCTGGGCAGTTTCAGGGGGCAGGCCAAGCGCCAGAGAAACTGGCTTTGCTGCAGGAGAGTGATCTGATTCCCCTACCGGGCTGCGTCGTTGAGATTAGCCAAAGCGATCGCCGCTTTCATGCCCAAATGCGTCCGGGCGATCGCTGCCGGTTTGAGGCCAACGGCAAGGTAGGGCAGGTGGTGCTGGGGTTCGAGGCGGAGGAATCCCAATTCCTCAGCTACGATCGCGGCGTGGATCCTGAGACGGAAAAGCCCATTTGGGGGGCGCTAATGGGCCCTTATCAATTTTCTAAACAGCAGGACTATTCAGGGGACTTGCCGCTCTAGCATGCCCCGGTCTGCTTGTGCTCCACGACCAAGGTCAAGGTCTCTAAAGCGCCGCTGTCGCCATAGCGGCGAATCATGCGCTGCCGCAGCGTAGGGGAAATTAGCCAACCGGCTTCTAAGAAGAAAGCCTGCCGCTTGGGCAGTGATAGCGGTGTTGTGCTAGAGGCCCCGCCGAGCAGCAGGAGGACTTGAACGGTGTCATCACCCTCACCAAACTGCAGCGCTGACTCGGTGATATGCGCTTGCGATGTCATCGTTCGGTGCGGTAGGGCAAGAGACTGGGTCAGGATATCCCCCTGCCGATCGAGCTGCAGCGTTGTGGTGTAGTGGTCTGGCGATCGCAAGTCGGGGTAGTGGGTCGTGGCCTCGCCTTGCCATGTGCCAATTAGGGCGTCAACTGTAAGGGGAGGCTGTGGGGCTAAACCGGCAATTCCCCGGCGCTGCTCCTGGATGAGGGTGAGCTGCGAAAGCTGAGCCTGCTCGTCGAACAGCTGCACCAACCGAAGGCGGCGATCGCCGTGAATAAATCCAATCTCCGTCCCGAACACCGAAAACGGCCCTAGCTGCAGCGACCCTTGGGAAAAGGCACCCGTCTCAAAGAAGTGAAGGCTTCGGGATAGGGTGCTGTATTCCAAGACTTGCTCCTTAATCTCTCCACCCTCAGATTTCCGGATGACTTGGCGCATGGTTCTATTTTGATTCAGACCTTCTAAGCTGACAACGCTGGGGATGTCAACTTGGAGCTGTCCTGACGGCGCTAGCCGTGCGAACGTACCGTCCCAAACACCGAGATTAAGTAGCAGGCGATCCCACTGAGACATCGCTATCCTCAAAGTACTTCGAATCAACCTAACACAGCCTTAGCGCCTTGCGTGATTCCGAATGAAACTATGCATCTAAGCGTAGTTTTGTGTAAAACGGCATTATCTCTCATGTCGCAAGATTAGTTCATTTCGAACACTGCATTGGCTAAAACGTCGAGTATTCAAGAAAAAGACTGTTTTAGATGTATTTTTGGCAACTCAGTACAATGAGCGGCGATTTCGGGATTTCTAGCTAGAGAAGGCAAACACACACCGACGGTGGTTCTAGCAACCCATCTTGAGAGCGATGATTACATTTCCCAAGAAAATGTATACATCAATACTGTTGCCTAGAGGATTACAACATTACCTGTTCACCATGCAAGTTTTTAAAATGACGTGGCTAAGTTCCTATATCGGAAGCTGGCTACTACTCCAAGGTGCCATCGACCCGTCGTTTGTTGCTAATGTGCTCAACTTGGGGCAGCCGGACAACCCGTCAAAAGCGACAGTAGCCGACAGTAGTGAACCTACGCTGCTGCCATCTACATCCGACGTGCTGCCAGTCGAGGCTATTCTTAGTCTGTCTGAGCACGACAAGCCAGCGATGGCGGCGGTGCGAACACCTTGGCGGCTGCCAGATACATCAGTTGCTGTAGCGTCAGTACGTATCGCTGAGTCGGGGCAAGCGCCAAAGCGTGATGCTCTAACCTATGACCTAGGTGATGGAACTGCCGGGGGGGCGGTTGACTATCGCACCTGCCTCGACTGGACGGCTGCAGCATCTACGGCTGCGCAGCCGTTTCAAGTGCTCGTCAATGAGCAGGTCATTGCTGAATTCCCTCAGCGCGAGCAGGCCTATGGCCTAGGCAGGCAGCTGACCGAACTGCTGTCTGACACCACTGTGGACCCATCAGACCTGGTCATTGAGCAGGATGGTGCTGTGGTCACCGGGCGCTGGCAACAGGACAGGCTATTTGCTATTGATGCGTCCCTATCTCAGCACATTGGCCATCCTGCCCCTGTCGTTGGCGTAACCTGGATTAGCGCATTGCGTTCAGCCCTAGATCAGCCGCCACTATCCCCAGCGGAAATGACCACTGTGTTAGAAGGTCTCTCCCCTACCAAAGAACACTTTTCTGGGGTTGCCTCATGGTATGGCGCTTACTTTCATGGCCGTAAAACAGCCAATGGCGAGACGTTTGACCAAAATGAGTTGACTGCCGCCCATCCCAGCTTACCGTTCAACACGTACCTAAAAGTCACCAACCAAATCAACGGTCGTTCCGTGGTTGTGCGTGTCAACGATCGCGGTCCCTATGTTGGCCGTAGGTCCCTCGACCTATCTCGGCGGGCTGCTCGCTGCCTCAACAGCGAAATCA
>JBARYO010000044.1:0-1891 GCA_049647905.1 Elainellaceae cyanobacterium
CTTCCGATCTGCCTCAATGATGCGCTGATAGACTTCCACATCGTGGCGCTCTAGCCAGCTCATTAGGGTGGGACCAATGTTGAAGCTGAGATATTCGAACGTATTGACGATATCCATGACCTTGCCGTCATGGTTGAGGATGCGGGCAAAGGCGTTGGGGCGATAGCACTCGTTGTGGATACGCTCGTTCCAGTCGTGGAAGGGAGCCGCGCCGGATTGTCGCTCAATGGCGTCCAGGTAGGGGTTCTCCCTAGGGGGTTGATAGAAATGGCCATGAACCGTGACGTACACACCGTGGTCGGTTCGTGCTGCCGCAGCGTCTTGAGCCTGCAGCAATTTTGCTGGGGACTGAGCTCGGTGGTGGGCCGGTTCTTGAGCCCAACAATCCTGAATTACTGCAGATCGATCCAACGTGGTGGAATCTTGGCTCTGCAACGCGTCTGACAATGCAATCAAGTTTGAATCGCTAGATGTCATAAAAACAATTTAGAAAAGAATACAAAAGTCCGCGCAGAAGTCTCTGAGCTAACTAACGCGCTGAGCTGGATAATGCTGAGCTGGATAATGTGCAATCAGCATCTTGGTGATCATGCCGATGGTGGGAAATCTTTAGGACGTATCCTCAGTGAGACATCTTTTTGGCAGTGTCCATCATAAATATGCATCAGAATAGCTCTTTTAGACCTCGAGTGGTGTAGGGCTAGAAAGATATAACAGCTCAACCTATGCTATACGCTATCCACTGGCACATGCGCACTCAGAATTCGCGGCTAGACCTAGTCCGCAGTGAAGTGTGCGTTGTCTTGGGGTCACGTCTCTTTACTTAAGAAAAATTTCAGATTCTGCGGACTTTGAAAACAATGTCCAGTTTCTTTAGGTATTTGACTGCCAACTTATTAACTTATGAAAAGACCTGCTCACAAAACGTTATGCTTAGGAACAAAACTGAAAAGCGTTCTGCTTAGATTAGATCAAATATTCTATTAGGAATAGGTCTAAACGCCTGTATCTCTATCAACTGGGTAGTGAGCTGAAAGTAAAAATTTTATAACATGAGACTGCGTTGGAGCATAGCGCTTGCTCATTCAGGTTAAGGGTTTCGCTCCTCAAATCAATCTCAACAAAAGGATTTAGTCGCGAGCATGATCTGTTCTTTTCTAGCGTCGCCAAGCCGCGACGCCACTTCTGCGCGCCTTTGGATTGAAGCGCCGCCTTTACCCCAGTGCCGTCTTTGCATTATCGTTCCCGTTCGCAATGAAGCGGAGCACCTGCAGCTGACGCTGAATGCCCTAGCCCACCAGGTCGACTTCCAGGGGCGATCGCTCGACCCAGCTCAGTATGAGGTCATCGTATTTGCCAACAACTGCACCGACGCTTCCGCCGAGATTGCCCGCGATGTGGCTCGTCACCCCCGGCTAGTTCTCCATGTGGCAGAGCAGGCATTGCCCAAATCCAAGTGCCCCGGCTGGGAGGGGTGGTCTGTTCGGCTTTGGGCCTGCGTCAGGTTAAACAGCGCCTCCGCCTCCCCCAGCTGCACCGCCGCAAACCGGGCTACCCCGGCGGTAAGCCAAGGCTGGCGAAAATAGTCTCCGGGTCCGCCGATGAGATCTTGTTCCTCCAGCTCTACGCCGCTGAAGTCGATGCGGTAGCTGGCGGTGGCCCGCATTCCTGAAGGCTGCCACCAGGTGGGGTCGGTGTCGGTGGTCACCTCATCCATGGGCACGATGCACATCTGCCAAGTGCCGTTAGGCAGTGCCCCATTGACAAAGGGCCGCTCTACAAAGACGTCCCCCGAGCAAAAGGTTTTAGCCCCCTCTAGGCGATAGCGCCCGCTGCCCAGAGGCACAATTTTGCCCCCCTGAGCATCTTCTCCAGTCCAGGCGCCAAAGAT
>JBARYO010000045.1:0-5268 GCA_049647905.1 Elainellaceae cyanobacterium
GTCCATGCCGGAGACGCCCTCTACAGTACGGTAACGATCATCAATCGCCAGCCACACCCAAAGACCCTGATCCAAGCCATTGACCCCTGCCCAGATATGGCGTTGGTCACAGACTCCACATCTAAGCAATCCTCCCCCCAAATCGCAATTGCCAACATCGCAGGGCGATCGCGCTACCGTTGGTCATACAAGGCGATCGCGCCTCACCGCGGCATCTTCAGCTGGCCGGGGATAACCCTCCGCACAGCAGCCCCTTTTGGATTGACATGGCACTGTCGATTCTGCCATGCTCCCGCTCGGATGACGGTATACCCTAGCGTCATAGCGCTGTCTCGATGCCGTATGTTGGATGGCTTAGCCGGAGCGGGGCCACAAGAGCAGCCCTCAGCAGGGCGTCAACAGCCGACATCTTCCACGTCCGCAGGTCTGATTCGCTCTTTACGGCCCTACCGGTGGGGCGACCCGATGCGGCTGGTGCATTGGCGGTCAAGTGCCCGTTATGGGGAGCTGCGATCGCGAGAGCTAGAAGATACGTTGAATCATCGTCAGATTACAATTGCCCTGGACCAAGCGGATTGGAAGCCTAGCGAGTTTGAGCAAGCTGTCACGGTTGCAGCATCGCTCATTCAATATGCGGTAGATCGTCACCTTGTCGTACAGCTGTGGACAATCTCCACCGGAACCATCGCTAACCCCACCGCCATGATGGAAATCCTAGCTCAAATTCATAGCGGTGCCCGTGAGGCTCTTAGTCCCGAACGCTCTAGTTTTGAACTTGGGGGCAGCTACGTTGGGCTCACCGCAGATCTAATCGGATTCTCTGACCAGATTGGTCAGGAGGCGTCCCAGCGCTGCCAGCGGTGGCTGCTGTGGCCTGGGGCAGCATCGCCATCCGCGACAGCAGCGGGTACTGGGGGTCCAAGGGTTGCCAGAGTGACTTCGATGCAGCCCAATCAGCCCTTACAGCCTCAAATTCAGCAATAACAATAATTTTAGGACCGAACTATGGAAGCAGCGATCGCTCAAGAGTTTAGCCGCGGGGTGGAGCAGTTCAATCGTGGTGAGTTTTATGCCTGCCACGATACTCTAGAAGCGCTGTGGATGGAGGCCGGTGAGCCAGATCGCACTTTCTTTCAAGGGGTTTTACAGCTAGCCGTTGGCCTCTATCATCTAACGCATCACAACTGGCAAGGTGCGGTCACGCTACTTGGCAACGGCATCAGCCGGCTACGCCCCTATGGACCCAACTACGATGGCACGGATGTCGATCATCTGCTGGACTGGAGTGCGGTGCTACTTCAACGGCTCCAATTGGCAGGCCCAGAGGCGATCGCGGATAGCGCGCAGCAGCTAGTGGCAACGACCAGCGGGAATGTTGCCGCGGGCACTCTTGTTGATACGTCTGGAGCCTCTCCGTACACCGTCCGCTACAGCAAGATGGAGGCGTGACGCTGAACCCTGCACTCTAACTTCAATCTATTGTTCAACCAGTCAATGGACTGTCCGCAAGGCTATTGCGGAATCTGAGCAATCGTCAGTATGCTTAATGTGTCGGTCAAGCCTGGCGCCGCCGCTAGCGTGACCAACTCTGCGGCCCTTTCTATGGACATCCCCATGCTGTTCTCTCTCCAAGCCATCAAAGTTACCGCCAAACGGTTGACCAACGCCGCTTGGATTGCCGGAGGGGTTACAGCCGCTGCAATGGCGATCGCCCCGCGAATTGTCCCTGTGGCGACCGCTCAAGAGGCGCAAAATCGCCAGCCTATTACATTGCTTTCTGACGTTCAAGAAGCCAATTCGCAAACTGGGGTGGTCACAGCGCGGGGCAACGTCCAGATTTTCTATCCTGCCCGCGATATGCAGGCCACCTCAGCCCAAGCTCAGTACTACAGTCGAGAAGGACGCATCCTCTTGACGGGTGATGTCTACGTGCTGCAGGACGGCAACAGCATCCAGGGGGAACGGATTACTTATCTGGTGAACGAAGGCCGGTTTGTGGCGCTTCCCGATGCTGGAGAGCAGGTCCAATCGGTTTACCTACTGCCAACAGATGATGCCAGTAGCAGCACAGTGTCAGCGCCTGCCGCCGACTTCAATCCCAAACCCGAATTTAAGGATCCTGTCGCTGCGCCTTAAAGCTATGACCTCTCCAGTTCGATAGGCTGGTTTGATAGGATGAAGGGCAAACCTGATTTTTCGCGGTTGTAAAAATAAAGGTATTCGCCGACATCTGGGAGTAAACGCTGGTGAAACTTAGGCTCGAAAATATTCGCAAGTCTTACGGGAAACGGCTTGTCGTCAACCGAGTTAGTCTATCGGTATCGCAGGGGGAAGTGGTGGGCCTGCTGGGACCTAACGGAGCTGGTAAGACCACGACATTCTACATTGCAACCGGATTGGAGCGGCCCAACAGCGGTAATGTTTGGCTGAATGAGCTGGAAATTACGGGCTTACCAATCCATCAGCGGGCGCGGCTCGGGGTTGTCTATCTAGCTCAAGAGCCCAGCGTATTCAGACACCTGAGCGTCCAGGACAATATTTTGCTGGTCTTGCAGCAGACGGGCATTCCTGTCTCTGAACGGGGCGAGCGTCTGCAGACCTTACTCAAAGAATTCCGCTTAGAATCGGTTGCTCGGACAGCGGGGGGGCACATTTCAGGGGGAGAGCGGCGGCGTACCGAGCTGGCTCGGGCGTTGGCGGCTGGCATCAACGGTCCCAATTTTCTGCTGTTGGATGAGCCGTTTACTGGCGTTGACCCCATTGCGGTCGGGGAAATTCAAGAGATTCTCTCTCGGCTTTGCAAGCATCAGGGGGTTGGCATTCTGATTACGGACCACAATGTTCGAGAAACCCTCGCCATTACGGATCGGGCGTACATCATGCGAGAAGGGGAAACTCTAGCTGGGGGCAGTGCTGAGGAGCTATACAGCAACCCATTGGTGCGTAAGTACTATTTAGGCAGCAGCTTTCAGCCCTAATTCGCCCCGCAGGTTATCATCGGTTTGGTTTCCTGTTAATCCCAGCATAAGGACTCTTTAGACTATTCCATGGCCTCAGGCGTATCTCCATCTCCGGTAAACCGCGCTGGCGATCGCCAGTGGCACTTTGGCCCCAGTGTCATCGACCGCTATATTTTCACAGAGCTGATTTTTCCCTTCCTATTTGGGGTGGGGGCATTTTCGTCCTTAGGCGTCTCTGTCGGCGCACTGTTCGATCTCATCCGCCAAGTTTCTGAATACAACCTACCTCTGACCGGCGCGTTTGAAATTGTGCTGCTCAAGCTGCCAGAGTTTGTGTCGTATTCCTTCCCCATGTCGATTTTGCTGGCAACGCTGTTGACCTACAGTCGGCTATCGAGCGATAGCGAGCTGATTGCAATGAAGAGCTGTGGCATCAGCATCTACCGCATTTTGGTACCAGCCTTTGCGCTGAGCCTATTGGTCACGGCCCTAAACTTTGCCTTCAACGAATTCATTGTCCCAGCCAGCAATTACCAAGCCTCTACGAGGCTAGAGCAAATTACAGGGGAGGAGCGGTGGTCCGCTTTTCAAGAAGAAAATATCCTGTACCAGGAGTATCAAGATGTTGTGGGGGATGGCAAAGATGAGATGCTGTCGCGCCTGTTCTACGCTCGCCGGTTCGACGGAACGCGGATGTATGGACTCACGGTTTTAGATTTTACCCAAGAGCGTCTCAACCAAGTCGTTAGCGCTGAGTCTGCCGTATGGAATAGGCCGCAGCAAACGTGGGATTTTTTCAACGGAACCATCTACTTAATTGCTGAAGATGGTTCTTACAGCAATATTCTTCGCTTCAACCAGCAGCAGATTCAGCTGCCGCGCACGCCGCTAGACATCGCCTCCAGCGAGCGCCGTGATCCCAATGAGATGAATCTACAAGAATCTTGGGATCAGGTCGAGCTACTGCGGCAAAAGGGGAGTCAAACTCGCATTCGGCGGTTGTTGATTCGGATTCATGAAAAGTATGCGCTTCCCTTTGCCTGTCTCGTATTCGGTGTGGTAGGCGCAGCCTTAGGGAGCCGACTCAACCGCGCAGGGCGGGGCGTCAGCTTTGCCATCAGTATTTTGATCATTTTCGGCTACTATCTTGTGTATTCCATCTGTAGCGCTATGTCCTACTCAGGTGTCTTTTCCCCAATTGTTGGAGCGTGGCTCCCAAATTTAATCGGATTTGCAGTCGCGGGCACGTTGGTGGTGCGAGCTGCTAAGTAGTGAGGACAGCTGCGCAGGTTAGGGATCAGTCGGTTGTAGCAGGCTTGTGAATGGCTACTCCGATCATGACAAGGAGTATCCCGCAAATATCCCTGATTGTAGGAATCTGGCCTAAGACAAGAGCGCCAATAATCGTTGCGGTGGCGGGCAGCAGCGCTAGGAGGAGGGCGTAAGTGTTGCGCGAGAGCTGCGACATGGCAAGCTGGTCGCAGACATAGGGAACGACTGAGGAACTAATGCCAACGCCAATGCCTGCCAAGATAAGCACAGGACTAGAAAACGCGGCGATCGCCTCTTGAAAACCGATTGGCATCACAAAAATGAATGCTGCCGCCATCGCTGCGCTAAGCCGACCGACGCCCTCACTCGCACCCTTTTGCGAAATTCGGTGACCTAGAACAATGTAGGCCATGAAGAGTAAGGCGTTGACGGCAGCGAAGCCTAACCCTAACAAGTCGTCCGACCAGCGTACGTCTATCAAAGTCAGCACGCCTGCTACGGCCAAAGCCAGTGCAATGTAGTTCCGCATCGCCTTCAAGCCAAACAGCGCAACAGCGATGGTGCCGACGAATTCCATCGTCGCAACTAAGCTCAGTGGCAATCGGTCGATAGCCAGATAGAATGCACTGTTCATCAAGGCAAGACAGGCTCCAAGCAGTAACAACAGCGTCGCCGTCTCCCCGCTGGCTGACCGAAACGTTCGCCATGGTTTGGTCCAAAGTGCGAAAACAATCGCGGCACTCGCAATCCGAAACCAGGCGACCCCCAGAACATCTATGCGCTCGAAGAGCAGCACTGCGAATGATGGACCTAGATAGTGAAAGACAGCGCTGACGACAAACCAAAGGTGGGGTGGCGCAGCAGAAATACGGGAGGAAAGGGCAGATGATAACTTCATGCGATAATGTTATCAATGCCTTTCTGCTTTTTTATATAGCCTTTCAAAGGCAAAGTGCCGAGGCTGCCCTTAAAAAATAGAAAATAATGAGAAAATGCCTTCGATTGCCAAATATCTCATTAGACGACATTGATATAC
>JBARYO010000046.1:0-3202 GCA_049647905.1 Elainellaceae cyanobacterium
CTTTAATTTCGTTTGCCTTTGGTCATTCCATAGAGCCTACCGAAATTGAAATGTGGGGCGCAGCCGATCGCTTCTCTGAGCCATTTTGGACCGTGTTTGCCGTCTTTTTTCCAGCGGTGACCGGCATCATGGCAGGGGTAAATCTATCTGGCGACCTCAAAGATCCCATCAAGTCTATTCCTACGGGAACCTTGGCCGCCGTAGGCACCGGCTATGTCATTTACATGGTGCTCCCCATTCTGCTGGCAACCCGCGCCGACGCCAGAACGTTAATTGAAGAGCCGCTGATTATGCAGCAGATGGCGCTGTGGGGACCGGCAATTCTAGTCGGCGTTTGGGGCGCGACGCTCTCTAGCGCCATTGGCAGTATTTTAGGGGCTCCCCGCGTCCTCCAAGCGCTAGCCCGCGATGGCGTGTTGCCCCGCTGGATGCGCTTTTTGGGGCAAGGGAGTGGGAAGACGGACGAACCGAAGATCGGCACTGCGGTCACCCTGGTGGTGGCGGTCGCCGCCGTTTGCATTGGGGATCTGAACCTGATTGCGCCTGTGTTGACCATGTTCTTTTTAACCACCTATGCGGTACTCAATATTGCCGCTGGCATTGAAGGGTTCTTGCAAAGTCCGTCATACCGGCCTACATTTCGAGTCCACTGGTCGCTATCCCTTTTGGGGGCCATCGGCTGCTTGATCGTGATGTTTTTGATCAATGCGATCGCCACCGTTGTTGCCGCAGCGATCGCGCTCAGCATTTTCTTTTGGATTCAGCAGCGTGAGCTGCGGGCCACCTGGGGAGATGCCCGCCGGGGCATTTGGATGGCGCTTATGCGAACTGGCATTTTGCAGCTGCAGGAGACCAGTGAAGACCCCAAAAACTGGCGGCCTCATATCCTGGCGCTATCGGGTTCACCGAGCCGCCGCTGGTCCTTGGTAGAGCTTGCCGATGCGCTGACCCACAATCGCGGTCTTGTCACAGTATCCAGCGTTTTGCCCAGCGGCTCGCGGGATGTGGGCCAACAGGCCGCTATGGAGCAAACCATCGTTGAGTACCTGGAGCGACGAGGCGTCCGGGCGCTGGTGCGAATCGTCACAGCCGCCGATCCCTTTGAGGGGGCACTACAGCTGGTGGAGACTTATGGTATCGGTCCTTTGGTCCCCAACACGTTGGTATTAGGCGATAGTGAGAAAGCGAGCCATCGGGAAAGCTACTGCCGCCTTATTGCCCAGGCCCACCGTGCTAAACGCAACGTGGTGATCTTGCGCGAGTCAGAGCGGGGCTTTGGAGCCCGCCGCCGCATCGACAT
Source organism: Elainellaceae cyanobacterium (assembly GCA_049647905.1). Lineage (GTDB taxonomy): Bacteria > Cyanobacteriota > Cyanobacteriia > CAKZMO01 > CAKZMO01 > JBCCAG01. The sequence goes on from JBARYO010000046.1 coordinate 1,301, forward strand.
TTGGTGGGGGGGGCGTCAGGCCAATGGCGGGCTGATGTTGCTGCTGGCAGACCTGCTGCGCAATAACATTACCTGGCGCAACGCTGATATTCTTCTCAAGCTCGTAGTCCCGAATGAGGCAGCGGCGCAATCTGCAGATGCCAACATCACGGCATTAGTGCAAGATTTTCGAATTGATGCCAAGACCCAGGTCATCGTGTCGGGCGATCGTTCATTCAAGCAAATTCTGCACGAATCCTCAGCCATGGCTGATTTGATCTTCTTGGGTATGGCAACGCCATCAGAAGACTACAGCAGCTACTACGAAAAGCTGCAGGAAAGAACCCTCGGCTTGCCGACGACAATCTTTGTGCTGGCGGCGGGTGGCGTCTCGTTTACCGAGGTGCTGGCGGACAAGTAGCACCTCACTGACTTTTCTGGACAAAAACCAGCACCGCCCAGAATTGTAAATAGGGACGTGACGCCCCATAATTAGGGTCTCACGTCCCTAGTGCCATGCATAAGATTCAAGCGTTTCTAGAGCGTCTTCATCAGCGCTATTGCGACTTAAACGAAGGCCAGCTCGCCAGCTACATTCCTGAACTGAAAAAGGCTGATCCCAGCTGGTTTAGCATCAGCGTCGTCACCGTTGATGGTCAGGTATTTCAGGTGGGAAACGTAGATCAGCTGTTTACCATTCAGTCCATTTCAAAGGTTTTTGTCTATGGGCAGGCGCTCGAAGAGCAAGGGCGAACAGAGCTGTTGAAACGGGTCGGGGTTGAACCGACAGGAGATCCCTTCAATTCAATTATTCAGCTTGATGAAAGCTCCAAGCGCCCAGCTAATCCCATGATCAACGCTGGGGCGATCGCCACCACAAGCCTAATCAACGGTGGGGATCCCACAACGCGCCTCAACAGCGTGCTGGAGATGGTTAGCCGCTACGTTGGCCATCCCGTCTTTATCGATGTTTCGGTCTTTATGTCGGAGCGCACCACAGGCCACCGCAATAGAGCCATGGCTCATCTCATGCTCAACTTCGGCATGATTGAAGACCGTCTGGACGAGGCGCTGGATCTCTATTTTCAGCAATGTTCTATTTTGGTCAATCCCCAGGATTTGGCCGTGATGGCGGCAACGTTGGCCAACAAAGGCGTCAATCCCATCACAAAAGTCCAGGCCATTCAACCCGGCTATATCCGAGATATCCTCAGCGTCATGTACACCTGCGGCATGTATAATTTCGCTGGGGAATGGGCCTATCGCGTCGGCATCCCGGCCAAGAGCGGAGTCTCTGGCGGCATCATGGCCGTTGTGCCAGGCCAAGCCGGAATCGCCGTGTTCTCTCCACTTCTAGACCCGCATGGGAACAGCGTTCGCGGGGTGCGCGTCTTCGAAGAGCTGACGCGGGAGTATGGGTTTCATATGTTTGACCTCGCGTTGGGGCAATGTCAATTCTCTCAAGCGCTCGCAGATCTGGGGGCGTCAGCACTTGATAGCGGAGATGAGGGGTAAAGTCACAGCCCCATAAGGATAGCGGCGATCGCAGCGAGACCTTAAAACTTGAGGACTTTAGACATTATGCCCTTCAAATGGGCTGTGGACATAGCGTTTCGCTATCAGCATAATTAGCGTGTCGCTATCAGCATAATTTTGCACCCATACCGTCAGGAATCTTGCAGGGAGACGATGTATCAGTCTCACAGGAGCCCTCAGGATAGGCTCTACGTGTCAATTGGAACTAACGTCAAAGCGGATCAACACGAAATATTACGGTTGTGGTTGCATTATCTATAAAATTATTTTACTGTCCGAAAGTAACTGGATCATATCGCTGTATGCCCTTGCATTAGCAGTACACAGCAATCCTTCAGCGTTCCCTGAGTTGACCATGATTGCGTCGCTTCGCTAGAGCCCCTGAAA
>JBARYO010000047.1:0-4390 GCA_049647905.1 Elainellaceae cyanobacterium
CTGCTCGAAATGCCGACCCAGCTGTGACGGCGGTAGATCAGAGCGCCGTGGTTCAAGATGCGGTAGATGCAGCGCTAGATAATCCAGCGGTGAAGCCCCTAGACGTTGAGTCGCTAGACCCAGGACATCTAGAGATAGGGTCGCCCAATACCGCACAATCCGAGATAGAACAGCTAGACCCAAAGCAGTCAGAGGCCGAACCTTCAGAGACCGAGCCTTCAGACAGAGCACAGCCGACATCACCTGCCGCTACACCCCAAACATCCCGACTAGCCGCCACTCCCCCCCCCGCTAAAGCGCCTGTACCAACGTTGACCGTTCGCGTCGATGCCGAGCGGCTCGCTCGCATGAACAACCTGCTGGGTGAAATTACCATCAACCGCAACGGATTGGACCTGCAGAACACCCAAGCGCAGAACGCAACTCGAGAACTCCATCGTCGCTTTGAGCGATTCCAAACCGCTGTAGAGGGAATCCGGACGCTGTCCGATCAGCTTTTGCTTCTGGAGCAGCATGCTGCTGTTCAGCGCCCCTCCCCCTCTTTAGATAGGGGTGTAGCCGAAAACTTTGACGCCTTGGAGATGGACCGCTACAGCACCCTCTATTCCCAAACCCAATTGCTGCTCGAAGAGATCGTTCAGCTGGAGGAGGCGGTGGAGGACGTGACATTGTTTACGAAGCAGTCTGGGCAAATGCTAGGCCGTCACCGCAAAATGCTCTCTCAAATGCAGGACGAGCTGATGTGGGCGAGAATGTTGCCTGCTGGCACCTTGCTCAACCGCTTTCCGCGAGTGCTACGGGATATGTCTAACCAGTACGGCAAGCCTGTGACACTAACCATAAAGGGCACCGACTTACTCGTGGACAAAGCGGTGCTAGAAAAGCTGTACGATCCTATGCTGCATCTGCTGCGCAATGGTTTTGACCACGGGATTGAGCCCATCGCCGAGCGACAGCAGCGCGGCAAACCAGCGGAGGGTGAAATTTCTGTGACGGCCACCTACCGAGGGCGACAGGTCATCCTTGAGGTGCGGGACGACGGCCAGGGCCTCAACAGCGATCGCATCCGACAGCGGGCGGTGCAGCTTGGTCTGATACCGCGATCAGAGATTCAGCAGATGCGTGACCAAGATATCTATGAGCTGATCTTCGAACCTGGATTTTCGACGGCAGATCGGGTCAGTGACCTGTCTGGACGGGGTGTGGGACTCGACGTCGTGCGGGAGCAGGTGCGAGAGCTGAACGGTCATGTCAACGTTAGCTCCACGCCTGGGGAAGGCACCACCTTCACCCTACGGCTGCCGCTAACGCTAACCGTCCTCAATTTGCTGGTGTGCTTTGTCGGCTCAACACCGTTGGCCTTCCGCAGCAGCGGCATCACCGAAGTCATTATTCCGAAACCGGGTCAAACCTCGAAGTCCGGCGACGAAGTATTTCTCCACTGGCAGGGGCGCACGCTGCCGGTCTATCAAATGACCGATCTGCTGTCCTACAACTGTCTGCTGCCAGAGATGCCGCCTAGCCGGGTTCTATCGGCGGTGCCATCCCCGGCAGACTGGGATTCCCCTATGCTGATTCTGCAGCGAGAAAAGGAAACCATCGCCATTCAAGTGGCTCGCCTGGTGACGGAGCAGGAGCTTGTTGTCAAACCGTTTGGGCGCGCGATCTCACCGCCGAGCTATGCTTACGGCTGCACGGTTCTAGGCGACGGCAGCATTATCCCTGTGCTGGATGGCCTCGTTTTCTTAGAGGCGATTTTGGCCCGGTACCAGGATGAGTCTGGGGTTCACACGGTAGCAGCGGCGCTGGAACGCGCGAGCCGCGCAGTTGACCAGCAGAATGCGGTTCAGATGACGGAAGCTGTAACGCTCTTGGTGATTGACGATGCGGTTACCTCACGGCGCACCCTAGCCCTGTCCCTAGAGCGGGCCGGCTACCGCGTACTCCAAGCGCGGGACGGCAAAGAGGGGCTTGAGCAGCTTGAGCAGAACCCTGACATCCAGCTGATTGTTTGTGACGTGGAGATGCCAAACATGAATGGATTTGAGTTCTTGACCCACCGCCGCCAAGCGCCAGCCATTGCTGGAATTCCCACGGTGATGCTCACCTCTAGAAGTAATGACAAGCACCGCTGGTTGGCCAAGCAGCTGGGGGCAACGGACTACTTCACCAAGCCCTATCTAGAGCAGAAATTCCTGAATGCGATCGCCTCCTACCTAGAAGAGAGCCTAGAGGCCCAAATGGCGACGGCATAGTAGCGGGCTTGCTGCTGGTCCGGTAGTCCTGGGGGGTATAGAGTAGAGGTGCAGGCGTCATAGCCTGCACCTCTATAATCTGCGCACCATCTACTACAGTCCTGGCGTGAACAATCCGATTCTCAACCTGACCTACGAACCGGCATTCCAAGCCTTGGGCGACGATTATTTCGATGTGGTTGCCGCAGCTGAGTTTCCGCAACATATTCTGCGCTTCCGCAACGATGCATTGTTTCCCCGCTTGGGGCTGGACCCCGAGGCGGTGAGCGACAGCCATGTGGTTCAGGCATTGGGCCAGTTTCAGGGCCGTTCTCCCCTCCTGGCCATGCGCTACCACGGCCACCAGTTTGGTGAGTATAACCCCCATTTGGGAGACGGGCGCGGCTTTCTCTATGGTCAAGTGCGCGGCACCGATGGCGAGCTATATGACCTCGGCACCAAGGGCTCTGGGCCGACCCCCTACTCGCGCGGCGGCGATGGACGGCTGACCCTCAAAGGCGGGGTGCGGGAGATCATTGCCTCCGAGGCGCTGCACCGCCAAGGGGTGATCACCTCTCGCATCCTCAGTCTGGTAGAAACAGGGGACCAGCTGTGGCGAGGCGATGAACCCTCCCCCACCCGCGCCTCTGTCATGGTGCGGCTGAACCGAGGCCATATTCGCTTCGGCACTTTCGAGCGGCTGCATTACCTGGGTCGCCTGGACCTGTCGCGGCAGCTTCTAGACCATGTGGTAGCTATCTATTATCCCCACCTCACAGGTAAAGATGACGCCTATGCCCATGTCTACGATGAGCTAGTGCAGCGTACGGCTCAAATGGCGGCGGGATGGATGGCTGCGGGATTTTGCCATGCGGTAATCAACAGCGACAACATGTCGATTACGGGGGAGAGCTTCGACTATGGCCCCTATGCCTTCATCCCCACCTACGACCCCAAATTCACTGCAGCCTATTTCGACTACGGCGGTCGCTACCGCTACGAGAATCAGCCCCTAGCCTGCCGCTGGAATCTGCAGATGCTGCAGCTGGTGCTCAAGGGCGTGATTCCGGTTGAGGCAATGGAAGAGAGCTTAGAGTCCTACGGGATGACCTACCAACAGGCCTATCGGGAGCGCATGGCTAACCGGCTGGGCCTAGCCCCGGTGTCGTTGACCGTCGGAACGGAGTTAGTCAGCGCAACGGTGGAGATGTTGCACAAAACGCAGGTCGACTATCACGCCTTCTTCGCCAATTTGCGCCAGCAGGTTTCACCAAAGTGGCAAACGTCTGACAACGTTATGTCAGCTGATCTGTTGCTCCCGAATGAGCCTAGCGTCCAGCGGTGGGTGACGCTATATCGCTCAGCGCTGGCACAAGAATCAGATTTTGAGGCGATCGCAGCACGGCTGATTAAGCACAACCCCAAAACCGTGCCATTGCGGCCTGAAATTGAAGCCGTGTGGGAACCGATTGTGGCAGCAGATGACTGGGATCTGTTCTATGGGTTGCTGGATCGCATTCGTGAGGAGCGTTAGTGTGTCCAGGATAGGTGCCCCTACCTCACGTCATAGGGAATCGCTGTATTGGCCTCACAAATCGACCGCTGACAATAGACCTCGACGGCCAGCGGTCGCTCAGTTTTGGTCTACTTTGGCCCTTGCCTATTACTTTGTTGGGCAGGTAGAAAACCACTGACGTCATCGAATTGAGCTCCAGAGAAATCTCTGTCATCTCTAGGAATGACGCTCAAGGTAGCATCCGTCTCTAAAATCACCCATTGCACATCTTCGAGCCTAATCAAACCGTTTTCTCGCACCGCCGCCATAACCTCATCCGGCGTGACACGCTCGTGTCGCAGCGCATCGCGGATGAACTGCCCCTTGTGAACGAGCAGCGTTGGACTGGCTTTCGCAAACGCCGTCAGCCGACTGGACATGAACATGCCCCTTGTCAGCAGATATTGTGCTCCCAGCAGCAGGGCGATCGCAGTTATGGCCTCCAAAACACTCACGCTATCGATAACGATGCCAGACGCCGTCAGCGAACCAATGGCAACCGTCACGATCCAGTCAAAGTTGTTCATCTGGGAGGCCGCTCGCTTTCCGGTAATCCGAATCGCTACGATGACAGCAACATACATGACAGGCGCTGCCAAGA
>JBARYO010000048.1:0-4260 GCA_049647905.1 Elainellaceae cyanobacterium
ACGAGAGATCGAACGCCGCACTCAACGGACCAATTCTAGCCACCTTCTCTTTAGCGGCTTGTCGGAAGTTCTGCGCCGCCAGCCGGAATTTTCTGAGCGTGAACAGATACAGGCGATTGTGCAGCTGCTGGAGGAGGGGGCCGATTTACTCCTGCCCATGCTTTGCCCCCCAGAGCCTGCTGCTGACCCCTCGACTGAGTTTCCTACTGCTGCAGCGGACACGCCTAAGCGTCGGGTGGCCGTGCGCATCGGCTCTGAAAATTCGCTGCAACCCATCAGAGACTGTGCGCTGGTGTTTACCACCTATCAATGTGGCGATACCGCTGAGGGGAGTGTGGGCGTCTTGGGTCCAACGCGGATGATGTATGATGATGCGATCGCTGCCGTTGAAGCGACAGCCAATCATCTCTCCGACGCGACCTCGCCGTAGCGGTTTAACATTTCGGCATGTGAATCATGGGGTGGGTATCGTACGCTTGAATGAGGTTACCACTCCCCGCACCATGTCTCAGCTCAATGCCCCTCTGCCGCCCGACATAGCTCCAGACTCAGTTCAAAGCTACTCCTGGCGCGACTACCGCTGCACTTACGAAGTTGTCCCTGGCAAAGCGGACGTCGCGCTCCTGCTGATTCATCCCATTGGGGTGGGTCTATCGCGTCAGTTTTGGTATCCGTTTTGTCGGGCTTGGTTAAAGCATGATCTGGACGCTCCGCTTTACTTACCCGACCTGTTGGGCTGTGGCGATAGCAGCATGCCGCCAGTGGCCTACCAGCCAGAGGATTGGGCCGAACAGCTGCTGCACTTCCTCACCACTATCGTTCAGCGGCCCGTTGTTCTTGTGGCCCAAGGGGCGCTGCTCCCTGTGGCGCTTGTTTTAGCCCAGAAAGCAGAGCCAACAGGGCTGGTACACGGTCTCATTTTGGCCGGTCCGCCGTCTTGGCCGGTCATGACCACCGAAACCCCAGTCTGGCAAAATCGCCTGCTGTGGCGTTTGTTTGACTCTCCGGTGGGTCGACTGTTTTATCGCTATGCCCGCCGCCGTCAGTTTCTGGCCTCATTTTCTGAAAAGCAGCTGTTTGACCGTCCAGAAGATATCAGTGAAGAGTGGCTGTCTATGCTGGTGGCTGGTGCGGCTGATACCGACAGTCGCCATGCGGTATTCTCGTTTCTAGCGGGGTTCTGGCGACGGGATTATGAGACGGATTTGGAAGCCCTACAGCAGCCCACTTTGGTCGCTGTAGGGACGACGGCGTCCAGCATCAGCCGATCGGGTAAGGCTGAAACCCCTGATGCGCGACTACAGCAGTACCTCAACCATTTGCCCAATGGGAAGGGAATACAAGTTGAGGGGCGGAACGTGCTGCCCTATGAGTCAACAGCCCAGTTTGTTGAGGCGATCGCCCCCTTCGTGGCCGCTCAGTGCCGGGGTTAACCTATCGCGACTTGATTGGTAGCGTCACCGTGGGCCACCGTGTGGGCAGCCGTTTCATCGTCTTCACTGTCGCTAAACTCGAAATCCTCAAAGCGAATACCGGCGCTATCACCGCTGCAAGCGCTGGTGACCAGAGCCCCCTGCTGAACCGCATCAAAGCCCAGCCTTTTAATTTGGTCACGGTTGAATTTGGTGTTGATTAGAATGGCGTTCTTAAAGTTAGCTTGATCGACGTAAGCCTTCAGCAGCGTAGCGTTGGTAAAGTTGGCGCTTCGAGCGTTGGCGCGCCTCAAGTCGGTGCGTTCTAGATTAGCCCGCTGAAAGTTGGCCGCCACCAGCTGAGCCTGCTTTAGATTTGCGCCGACAAATAGAGCATCAGTGCAGTCAGTGCGGCTGAAATCGGCTCCGGTTAGATTAGCTTCTACCAAATCGGCATAGGTAAGATTTGCCCCTAGCAGGGCTGAACCCGACAGGTTAGCCGCCATTAGGCGAGTTCCAATCAACCGCGCCCCAATCAGAGTGACCCAGCTCAAATTGGCCCCCGCCAGATGGGCACCAATTAGGTTGGTCCGCGTCATGTTAGCTAGTTCGAGCCGACATTGGTAGAGATTGGTCAGGCTCAGATCGGTGCGGGTAAAGTTGGTGTGACTTAGGTTAAACCCTGATAAGTCTAGCTTTGTGAGGTTAATGCCGCTTAAATCAGGATGGATTTGGTAGCGATCGCGCCATTCATTCCATAGTGACGCCCCCTTTGTCAGCAGCACGAGATGTTCCCAATTTGCCACAGGCCGTCTCCAGGCGTAATGAACAGTCTAGGCGCGATAGCTTGTTATTCTTTCCTTACTGGACAGTTTTCTGCAGTGGAGTGGTAAATCCGGTAGGCGCTAATAAAAACGCGATAAATTGACGTGAAGCAATGACAAAGATACGCGGTAGTCTGAAGGGACTTTACGCGTTTAGAATCTGTCATGGTAGTCAAACCCAGCATCGCTCAGCGCATTAGCTTGGGGCCAATGAACGTCTCGCAGCGAATGATGTGGGCGGGGATAGTCATCACCCTGCTGTACTTGGCGATCGCCTTGTTCGCGCCATTCCTGCAGCAGATAGGCTTACTCCAAGACCCGACGGTGTCGCTGGTCAATCCGATTCATGACTCCCCGTCTTGGTCCCATTGGTTTGGCACAACCCGCCAGGGCTACGATGTCTTTTCCCGTACTCTATTTGGTACCCAGGCCGCGATCAAAGTGGTGCTGCTCGCAACAACCCTCAGCCTGGTGATTGGAGTGCCGTTGGGTATGGTCAGCGGCTATTTGGGTGGGCGGTTAGATAGGACGCTGCTTTTCTTCATGGACACCATCTATACGCTGCCGGGGCTGTTGCTATCAGTGACGCTGGCGTTCATCGTCGGGCGTGGCGTGTCCAACGCGGCTATAGCCCTCAGCATTGCCTACATTCCCCAGTACTACCGCGTCGTGCGGAACCACACTGTCAGCGTTAAGGCAGAACTGTTTATCGAGGCGGCCCAGGCCATGGGGGCCTCGACTTGGGCCGTCTTGTCTCGGTATCTGTCATTGAATGTGATTCAAAGTGTCCCTGTGCTTTTCACCCTCAATGCCGCTGATGCCGTACTGGTATTAGGGGGATTAGGCTTTTTGGGCTTGGGCTTACCGGATCAGACACCAGAGTGGGGCCAGGACCTGAGGCAGGCCCTAGATGCCCTGCCCACCGGTATTTGGTGGACTGCATTGTTCCCAGGGCTAGCGCTGACGGGTTTGGTCGTCGGTTTGTCGCTGCTGGGCGAAGGGCTTAACGAGCTGGTCAATCCGCTGCTGCGTCAGGAGGATTAGGGCACTCTTGCCTATGAGAGAGGCATCACGCTGGCGATCGCCTCTCCTGTAAACATAGCGATGAGGCCAGCAGCCTACTACTTATCTAGGATGTAGCGCAGAAACGCGTAGGCTTGTCCTGTCGGCATTCGCAGCGTTTCACCCTGGTACTCAATGATATAGTCTCCCATCACTTCGGGGCAGGCCGTGCAGGTCATTGCTTCTTTGCTCAAGGCATCGACGCTGAGCGTTAAGATCTGCTGGCTGAGCCAAGCCTCAAAGTCCTGGATGAGCGGTAACTTCTGCTGGTCCGTAGATGGCTGGTTCATAGATGTTCTCCTGCGATCGCCAAGGTTCTTGGGTAAGACCTACTGGTCTTAGGCTACGGGAAACTGATGAGATTTGGCTAAGCGAGACTGGATCAAGTGAGACTGGGCTTTAAGACAATAAAGTCTTGTCTTGAGGACCAGCGCTACCGGCCTTCATCCGGTCCAACCCAGATAATCGCCTCAGCTTGAAGTATGCTGCCATTTCTGCGCGACCTTGTCTATCAATGCGAGTACCTCGGTTAGGTCCTTCCCTTGCTCCGAGAGTCCGTAGGTTACCTGAGGAGGGATTGTCGATGGTACCCATGCAAGCAATGGCTTTCAGTCGTCAGTGCGATCGCCCCAGACCGAGAGCTAACCCCAGCCTCTAACGCCGACCAAGCACCTGGCGTAGCACCGAGTACTGCCAGGTGCCTCACCTACACAATGTTGGCGACCTAAGCGGCTCTATCGAAAGACCTAAGCAAAAGTGAATAAAAGCTTAGGAGGTACGGCAAACCACTTTACTTTCCGTTACAAACCCTGTAATGTTTTATTAGTGGGTTGTCACAAACCTACATACATACACATTTACTTAGGCACTCATTCCATTATGACTACTACCCTACAGCAGCGCTCCAGCGCTAACGTATGGCAGCAGTTCTGCGAGTGGGTCACCAGCACAAACAACCGCCT
>JBARYO010000049.1:0-3193 GCA_049647905.1 Elainellaceae cyanobacterium
AGCTTAAACAGCTCGGTCTGCATTTCTCCCCGCACCCCAGGAAACAGACCTTCTTTGATTAGCAGGTCTAATCCGGTTTCCAGGGACTCAGCGGCGTTTTCGTACTGGCTCTGATGCCACTGTTCCCGACCTAGTTCGAGACAAGCTAAGGCCAAGGTCAAGACGATGTCGGCACCAACGACAGTGGGGTCGCCAAACTGACCGCTGTCCAGGCTGCTGCTACCGCTGCTTAGGTAAGGACGCCCTAGCTTTAGCACTAGCTCGTACTCGCCCAACTCAAGCAAAATCAGCAGAGCACCAATGAGCTGGTTGGCGTCGATGTCGATGCTGGGAAGGGGCGGGTCAGTCATGCGATCGCCAGCGTCAGATCCTGCTGGAACATCGCCGCCGGGGCTGATAGAAGTATAGGATGAGGCTAAAAACTTAGCGTCGTAGGTCTGACGCTGCGTCGCATCGCCTAATACCTCGTACGCCTCATCGATCAGTTGGCGACGTGCCGCAATGGCCACCTCTGAGTATTCACGCCGAGGCAGCTGCAGCATGCGATCGCGGTGGGCGTGCTGCAGCTGATCGTCGGTCGCCTGAATCGGTAGACCCAAAATCCTATAGTAGTCAAGCGGTATTTGCACAGCGAGTTTTCCTATAGATTGGCCACGATAGTATGAGCTACGTTAGGTTACGACAAGATTAGCTGCGAGACCACAGGTCTCAACAAGATTGACCAGTGCAATGTGGTTCAGTGTCGTCATCATATAGTACTGAAGTTACAAGCGAAGTACTATATCTATTCGATATATCGCTCTACCCAATCCAAAGACGCCCTCTCGCCGCGTAGTATTGCCAAGCTACGATAAAATTTTCCTAGCCTCGTGGTTCCCTACGGTATCTTGGAATAGCACGTCATTCAGAGCATTGGGTGTGGCACCTAGTCTCGTTTCAATGCAGAGGGGTCTGTGCTGCTCCCGGTTCGATGCCTAATGCATCTCGCGTAGTCCGCTAATCACTCACGTCAAGGATTGTTGATGGTTCAAGAACGCATGCTCCCTACGCTGTCATCCCCAGCTGCCTCAGTTAGTCGGGAGGAAGGTCTTCTCGTCTACAGCGATATGGTACTTGGGCGACTATTCGAAGACCGGTGCGCCGAGATGTACTATCGGGGCAAAATGTTTGGATTTGTTCACCTCTATAACGGCCAAGAAGCCGTTTCCAGCGGGGTGATTAAAACGATGCGGTCTGACGATTTTGTGTGCAGCACCTACCGAGATCATGTCCATGCCCTGAGCGCTGGTGTCCCAGCTCGGGAAGTCATGGCGGAGCTATTTGGTAAAAAGACCGGCTGTAGCAAGGGTCGCGGCGGGTCGATGCACCTGTTCTCGTCCGAGCATAACCTGCTGGGAGGGTTTGCCTTTGTGGCAGAGGGCATTCCCGTTGGCACTGGGGCTGCATTCCAAGCCAAGTATCGGCGGGAGACGATGGGAGATGACTCCGCAGACCAGGTGACGGCTTGCTTTTTTGGGGATGGTGCATCCAACAACGGCCAGTTTTTTGAATGCCTGAATATGGCAGCGCTGTGGAAGTTACCCATCATCTATGTAGTGGAAAACAACAAATGGGCCATTGGCATGGCTCACAATCGTGCCACATCACAGCCTGAGATCTACAAGAAAGCTAGCGTCTTTGGCATGGTGGGGGTTGAAGTTGATGGTATGGATGTGCTTGCGGTACGTGCGGCGGCGCAGGACGCGGTTGCCCGCGCCCGTGCTGGAGAAGGCCCAACCCTAATTGAAGCCCTGACCTATCGGTTTAGGGGCCATTCCCTCGCAGACCCAGATGAGATGCGGGCTAAGGCGGAAAAGGATGCCTGGTTCTCCCGCGACCCCATCAAGCGGTTAGCAAAGCACCTGACTGAGAACGGGATCGCTACGGAAGAGGATCTCAAAGCGATTGATCGTGAGGTCCAGCAGACGGTGGATGATGCGGTGCAATTTGCCCAAGATAGTCCTGAACCAGCACCGGAAGATCTGTACCGCTACGTCTTTGCTGAGGACTAACGTCGCGTGCCATGGTTGATCCCCGACTCTACACCTCAGACTCATTTGTGCTGCTGCGATCGCAGCAGCCTGAGGAGTTTGTTAGTCGTGACGAACTATTGCTGATTTTACAGGGGGAGCTGACCCAGCACCCGGAGGCGCGATCGCCAGATCTAGAACGGCTTGATAGCGTGGAAGAACAAGCCGTTCAGCTGCTGGAGACAAGCTACGAATTTGTCATCGGCCCAGGTGAGTTTCTGCAGTGGTATGCGGTGCGCCTAGAAAAATAGGGACATGGCACTACCATGTTCTTACACAATCTATGCCCAAATTCAGCGCCGTTGCCGAACGAGATAGCTATTCCTCTATAGCTTCGGTCATATCTCGAATTAGAGAAACCTTAACCATACTCTCGCCGAGCGAATCGACTTGGGCCTGAATCGCGGGTCCAAAGAAGCGCTCTATTTTCTCCCGCTTCTCCTGCCAGATCTGCATCTCGATCAGGGGAGAATAGAAGACCAAAATCAAACAATATGCCCCCTCAACCGCCGTCTCGCAGATTGACGTTAAGATGGGCCGCTCATCATCCGTGGGGCTCAACCCAAGGCGATCTAAAGCGATATCAAGGTGGGCTTCTTGGCCATACCGATAGCGTGTGACGTCCTTTCTAACCTGGTTCTGGGTGGGCGTGGCCTGCTGTTTTCGCAGCTCTAAAACGTCTTTCGAGGTTTCTGGAGAAATGGGTACTGGTTTGAGCTCCGACGCTCTGAGCGCAAACCCGCCTAACAGAACAGGAATGCCATAGAAAAAACCGGCTAGGTTGAGGGTGGCATTGTCGGCAAAATAAGCCACAAACCCAACAACAGTCAAAATACCGCCCACCGTCAGGCCAACATTTCCAAGAGAGATTTGAGGTCGCATCACAAAAGCACCAAAATCGGTTTGACGTTACGGCGTGGGCCTAGTATGTTTGCTGGTAAGCACCTAAGCTATCGCCGCCTTAAGCTGCTGGATAAAGCAAACATCACTCAAAGCTAATCTTGTTATGGAACTCAGCAATTTGCAAGCCCGTATCGGTCTCGTCAAGGAGAAGCGGGAGTCGCTGCTACGCTTGCTTGAGCAGCCTGATCTGGGTACGCTGCGCATCGACGTCAGTCAGTCTC
>JBARYO010000050.1:0-5758 GCA_049647905.1 Elainellaceae cyanobacterium
ATCACTGAATCCCTGTTGAGTGCGACCCGCGCCACCACAATGGCTAATGCATAAAATGTACCCCGTCTTTATTCGGCCAAGTCCTGATAGACGATGGTGAGAAACTGCTCAGGGTTAAGAAATCCACCGCCCCAGGCATCGTCATAGTCTACAGTGGGGTCCGAGGCCAGAAACTCTTCCAGGGTTAGGCCCTGGGCGATCGCCCGCTCCGTCCGCACCCGTACGGTCACTAACATCTGTCGATAGGCTTCTAGCTCAGCCCGGTTGGACAGTGGCCCATGTCCCGGAATAATCTGCGTTTCGTCTCCTGCTAGGGCAAGGATACGCTCAGCGGCCTGAATCATACCGACAATTGATCCACCGCTGGAGGTGTCGATGAAGGGATAAAGGCCGTTGAAGTAGGTATCACCCGCGTGAATTACATCGGCGTCGGTGAAATGAATGACGGTATCGCCGTCGGTATGGGCTGGGTCGACGTGGAAGGCGTGAACCGTCTGACCATTGATGTGAAACGTCGTTGTGTCACTGAAGGTGATCACCGGTAGTGCAGCAGATGGTGACGCAGGAATAGGGCGCTGAAAAGCTTCAATAAATTGCTCGGTGCTCATGCGGGTGTACACCTCGTCATGGGCCACAATCAAGACGCCAGCGTTACCTAGATTTTCGTTGCCGCCGGTATGGTCAAAGTGCCAGTGGGTGTTGACTAAAAAGCGAATCGGTTGTTCGCTGATTTCGCCTACTGCCGCAAGAATCTTATCGGTTAGGGGGGCGAACTGATCGTCGATCAAAAATACGCCATCGTCTCCAGCCAGCACCCCAATGTTTCCGCCCTCTCCTAAAAGCATGTAGAGGTTTTCGGCGACAGGTACAGTCTCGATGGCAACGTCGCTGAAATCCTGCTCTTGAGCGGCGCTGATGCCGCCAATGCTCATGATGCTAAAGCTAAACAATGCTGTCGCGGCTTGTCTGAACAATTTCATTCTATTCTCCTCAAGTTTTGATCTGCAATGGTTCATCATCGACGATCTTGGAGCTTCTGGTAAACCGCCCGAATATCGACGTTGTGATGGGCGATCGCCACCAAGCTGTGATAGAACAAATCGGCAACTTCAGCCGCAATGTCCTCCGGGCTATTGTCCTTGCAGGCCATGACGACCTCAGCCGCCTCTTCCCCAATCTTTTTGAGAATTGCGTTGTCTCCACCTGCCATCAGCTTGCAGGTATAGGACTTTGGGTTTGGGTTGTCGCGGCGATCGCAGATGACGTCAAACACCTGGGATAACGTATCTGCTGGTGGGCTGGTCACACTGTGGTCCACTTGGTGGAAGCAGCTCCGTTGCCCAGTGTGGCAAGCCACATCTCCCACCTGGTTCACCGACAGCAGAATAGCATCGCTGTCGCAGTCATAGCGGATGGTCTGAATCCGCTGAAAATGCCCTGATGTGGCTCCCTTGTGCCATAGCTCTGTGCGGGAGCGGCTCCAGTACCATGCATCGCCGGTTTCAAGGCTGCGCTGTAGAGCCTCACGGTTCATCCAGGCCAGCATCAAGACAGTCCCATCCAGATGGTCTTGAGCGATGGCAGGCACAAGCCCCTGCTCATTGAAACGAATTTGATCTAGGGGAATGGCGGTACCAAGGCTAGGATTTTTTGGGGTGTCGTCCATGGTTGCGCCAGTCGTTGCGCCAGTCGTTGCGTTAGTCATGGCCTGCTGCAGTTGCGGTCTTTGCGCTGATAGTATGGCCCTATTCTACGGTTCAACGTGATAAACGTTGCTGCTCGGTGAGATTTCTAGCACTCTTACCCCCTCAACCTCTAGGCGTTTCAGGCTGAGGCAATGTATATTAATGGGCAAGTAAGGTGTGGGCAACAACCTAGAAGAAACTCGCCCTGCTCAACAATTACGAGAGGCTCCGACCATGACTTCTTCCCCTTCCTGGCGTCAACCGATAATTCAAACTGCACTTCGGGCGAGCGCAATTGCCGGTATCGCGATCGCTGGCCTTGTTGGCTCTAGTCCCAAGGCGTTGTCTCAAGCAGCCTATGGAAGCTACGTCGGGGTTGGGGCGTCGGTTGGTTTGACCAGTGGTGACAGCGATCTGGGCGAGGATCAAGATTTTGCTGGCGTGATTGCCGCAAGGTATCACTTTTTGCGGCTTCCGATCTCGGTGCGGGCTCAGGCCCTTGTTTTCACAGATACGGATGCCCTGGTGCCCACAGTCTCCTACGACTTCCCGATCAATTGGCAGACCGATGCCTACATTGGCGCTGGCGTCGCGTTTCAGGACGACAGTGATTCTGCCTCCCCCATCGGCAACGAAACTGCCTTTGTGATACAGCCTGGTATTGATTACAGCATTCCCAACAGCCGCTTCGTCGTATTTGGCAACGCTATTATCGCGTTCGATGCCTACCAGCAGGGGGGCGGTACGGCCGCAGCGCTTCAGGGTGGCGTTGGCCTGCGATACTGATGTTCCCTGAACTCTAGCCATCGCCTCAGTTGATGGCATGGCTTTAATGCGATGAGAGGAGATCGGCGAGATGCTGCTGTTATTTCCCCAAAGGGCTATACTCCAGAGTTTTGGCAGCAGTTGCTTCGGCTGCATGGGCTATTAGTGTGGGCACGATGGGGGTTGGTCGGCTGTTGCTGTGTATTCGTTGGCATCCCTAGCCTTTGGGGGCTGCGAGAGGAGCTACAAATGCTGCGCGCCTACTTCACTTGGCCTGCCTTACGCTATGCTTTGGCCTTCAATCTAGTCCCAACTATAGGGCTGGCGCTTTGTCTCGCCCTGGTGCTCTCAACCTTGATCTGGCAAAGCCGTAATATTTTGCTGGGGGTGCCACGGCGAGACGTCAAGCGTCTAGAGCGGCAGCTGCAGCGCATCAACAACTATGGCCCGTCTCATCCACTTTGGGGCATCGTTCACAAAATTGAACCAACCAGATTTCGGTAGCGCTCGTCATCATGCGCTCAAGTCTAGCCCTGCAGCAGCGTTCGCTGCAGCGCGTCCTCTAAGATAGATTCAGAAGTGCTACTAGAAGGGCTTTTTGAGCATGTAGTCGATTTTCAGCCTCATCCCAAATGCGCGATCGCGGCCCTTCCATCACCTCGTCTGTAATTTCCTCGCCCCGGTGAGCGGGTAAGCAATGTAAAACAATAGCATCGTCGCTGGCATGCTCCAGCAGGTTGGTGTTGATCTGGTAGGGCTGGAAGACGGGTATCCGACTTGAGGCAGATCCTTCTTGTCCCATGCTGGCCCAAACGTCGGTGTAGAGGATGTGGCTGCCTTTAACGGCTACGACGGGGTCGCTCGTGATATCAACCCGAGACCCACTGTCAGCTATGGCATTGGCCTTAGCAACAATATCTGGCGAGGGCTGATACCCTTCTGGCGCTGCCACCACGACATTCATGCCCACCAGGGCACACCCTAGCATCAGCGAGTGGGCAACGTTGTTCCCGTCGCCCAGGTAGGTCATTGTCAAGCCTTTTAGCGTGCCAAAGGTCTCCTGCACGGTCATCAAATCCGCCAAAATTTGGCAGGGGTGCTCTAAATCCGTGAGAGCATTGATAACTGGGATTTCGGCATAACGGGCGAACGTTTCCAATTCGGACTGGGCGTAGGTGCGAATAGCCAGCACATCGAGGTAACGGTCCAGAACGCGGGCCGTATCCTGGGGCGGCTCTCCCCGGTTGACCTGGGTCACGTTGATGTTGAGGTCAAGCACCTGCCCCCCAAGTTGATACATCGCAGCGGAAAAGCTGACGCGGGTGCGCGTTGACGCTTTGCTAAAGAGCAGGCCTAGAGTTTTGGAGCAGTGGGGACGAATCTCACCGGCTTTGAGCTGGGTGGCCAACGCCAACAACTGTGACATCTCAGTTGTACTGAGATCGGCCATACTCAGAAAATCTCGTCCGGCAAGGGATACAACGGTCATGAGGCTCGTACCTGCAGTAGAAAATAAAAACCTATCAGATATTGCTATAGGACGCTAGCAACAGGCTTAATAAGTTATCGATCGTTAACCTCTAGATCATGGCTTCGGGGATAAAGCTACGGAACCCTTGATACTGTGGCCATTTGGCCGCTGAGGGGGTGCGGCACTTCAACATTACGCTAACTAAATTGGCAATAGTTTACCCAATCTTCAAACAACATGGTGATGTCAGTCACTGATTAACCGGTATGGTGTTAGGCAATAATGTAATTAATACGGATTGAAGAGAAAATACACTATCTTGATTCGAGCTGAGGAAGACCACACTGTGGGTGTTTTATCCAAGGGGCACTACCGCCGGTTCATCACAGCTGATGAGCAGCTAATCTACAATCATCTACTGTTCTGGATTGAGCGGGACTCGCCAGAGCAGATGCTTTTTCGATTTAAAGCGCTGTTTATCGAAGGATTCCATTACTCAGATACCGCGATCGCCAAGGCGCTCAACAAAATCACGGCCTTACCCAGCGCGCCTGATGAATTCTGCTACATTGTCAACCGCTGTTGTCATATCTTGATCAACCGATGGCAGTCCCGCTCCCAGAACAGCACCGCCATCATCCAGCTAATCGATCTGTTTCAGACCATACCCGACGCTCCCGTTGCGGGAATGTGGAAGCATCACTATGTTCGCCGACTGCGTGAGCTGATGCGTCAGTTTGTCAAAACAGAGCAGTACTTTACATTGCGACGACTAGCGGAACTGCTGCGGACGACTGGTTCTGGGCATGCCAGCCGATCGCTGGGGACGCTAATCAGCCGCTATCCTTATTTGTACCACCACTGTCTCATCAGCGAAGACAGCCCCAGCGAGCACCGGCGCACAGTGCGGAATATCCAGACTAGCGCCCAGTCGAACTTTGAAATCGCCCTGTCTAAATATCTGACATCTCAGGTGCGGAATGCTACATTCAAAGACGAGGTGACCCCGGATAGGCGCAGCCGACAGAAGCTCAATCCAACGCTACTGAGCGATCGCGCCCTCAATCAGGCTGTCAAGCATTACGGTCCCGTTGTTCCAGGACGAGCCTACCGGGATTTGGCGCAAACGTTCATGGCCCAAAGCGGCTATGCGCAGACCTATGGCGCGTTTAAAACGGACCTTTATCACTACCTGATAGACGGGATTGAGCCGGGCTATGGCCAGCGCCAGTTCAATTACCAGCTATCCAAAACGCTAGAGGCGATTATGCCTGAGAGTGAAACTGCGCTGGTAAACGATTTCCTTGTGGTTCGGACCTGTAGCTGTCTGTTCAATTTCTTGGTGGTTGATGGACCGAAGAATCCCCAGCACTTCGTATTTGTCGACTTGTTCAACAACATCGGTCCTGTATTGACAATGGGGCTGCTGCTGAAGCTGGTGCTGCTCTGTCGGCGGGTGCGGCCCTATTTGGAGCGTCGGTTCTCGATTCTGTTCAACCATTACGAGACCCACCGCCGTGATACGGTGGGCTGGCTGGTTCATGCGTTAGAGCTGCTCAATGTAGCCTTAGCCGCCAACTTTGGTCAGCTTGATACATCGCTGTTTGCTCTGCTGTAGACTTTAAAAGACTCCAGTAGCGTCTCGTCCTGTGGCACTTTCTGCGACAGCTGTATCAACTTATGACCCACGCCTTTCTTCAAAGACTCCATAGTCCCGATCGCCCTGTTATTGTCTTTGACGGAGCGATGGGAACGTCATTGCAAACGCAAAATCTGACCGCTGACGATTTTGGTGGGCCTCAGTACGAAGGCTGCAATGAGTACCTCATCATATCCA
>JBARYO010000051.1:0-3983 GCA_049647905.1 Elainellaceae cyanobacterium
GTAGGCGCAGGGGAATAGCAGCAGACCAGACCAGCCAATAAAGACGAATCGGTCGCGCTTCAGCCAGTCGTCAAGGACGTCAAACCATCCTCGACTGGCTGGCGCCCGTCCCATTGCTACGGTCATATCAAATCCTCATTAATCATTAGTATCTAGTTCAAAGCGACCCTGACAGGCTGCTTACGTAGACCATGCTCTGTATTGATGAGAGACTAAGCTATCAGCATACCCTGACAGGGATACCAGCGGATACGCTCCACTGGGCCGGTCTCACAGGTTCAACGAACCCGCTAGCCAGGTCTGAGTCGCTAGAGTCGTACAATTCCTTTACATGATAAAGAGATACTCAAAATTTTACAATCCGATACGTTATCTCTCATGGAAACAGACCCCGCGATTTGTCCTGTCTCAGCAGCTTAGATATCAGCACGCCGCGATCGCTAAAATCCAATCTATAGAACGATGCGGTAGCTGAGTCGCTATGATGGATATTGCGCAGGGTTGCCCTGTCATCGTTTTCTGACACTGTTTATCCGACTCACCAGAACTAGACCTATGGCGGTATCGACTGCATCTGCAAATCCTCAAAATCAGTCTGTGTTGCGTAAGGAGATTCTCGGGTCGCGCCGGTTGAGTAACTACTGGTGGGCTGCCGTGATTGCCATTGGTGGCATCGGGTTTTTCCTATCCGGTCTCTCCAGCTACCTGGGGGTCAACTTGCTGCCGTTTTCTAATCCAACGCAGCTGGTCTTTATCCCGCAGGGCATCGCCATGGGGTTCTACGGCATTGCCGCCCTCCTCCTGTCGCTATACCTCTGGCTTGTTATTCTCTGGAACGTTGGCGGTGGCTACAACGAGTTCAATAAAAATACGGGCGAAGTGCATATCTTCCGCTGGGGCTTTCCGGGGAAAAATCGCCGCATTGAAGTTGTCCATGGGCTCAGTGATATCCAATCAATCTACGTTGAACTCAGAGAAGGGATAAACCCAAAGCGGGCGCTGTATCTGAAAGTCAAGGGAAAGCGAGACATTCCCCTCACCCGAGTGGGACAGCCTTTAGGTCTGTCTGAACTTGAAGACCAAGGTGCAGCTCTAGCTCGGTTTTTGTCCGTGCCATTGGAAGGACTCTAGCGATCGCAGCAGTATTGCCCCGACTTGACTCCTCACTCCCCTCTTAGCCGTCACGAACTTGACCTCAATGACTAGACTCGATATCACCGCAAGCGTTATTCCGCAAAAAACGCTCCGCCAGATCCTAGCCATAGTTGCGATCGCCACCATAGCCCTCAGCGGCTGCTCTCCCTCAAGCGAAACAGACGCTACCAGCGCGGCCCCCAGCGATCCGTCCCTACCGCAGCTCAATGGCCCTGCCGTCGTTGAACTGGTGATCAATGGTGGGGCTGTTACTGTCGAGGTCAATGGCGACTATGCGCCGATTACGGCGGGTAATTTCGTGGATTTAGTGGACAAAGGGGTATATGACGGCGTCTCGTTCCACCGGGTTGTGCGCCAGCCCGAGCCCTTTGTGGTTCAGGCCGGAGACCCCCAGAGTACGGATCCCAATTTCCCAGAAGAGCGCTTAGGCACCGGCAGCTTCACCGATCCGGCTACCGGGGCTCCCCGCTATATCCCGCTCGAAATTACCCCCCAGGGGGAAGATGCGCCCCTCTATAGCCAGCCGTTCTCAGCAGCCGGGATCACCACCCCACCCCAATTGCCTCACATCCGTGGTGCTGTGGCCATGGCCCGCTCCAACTTTCCAGACTCTGCCTCAGCCCAATTCTACATCGCCCTTTCGGAGCTGAGTTTTTTGGATGGGGAATACGCCGTATTCGGCTACGTTGGCGAAGACAGTATGGCTGTTGTTGAACAAATCCAGCAGGGCGATCGCATTGAATCGGCGCGGGTGGTGTCTGGGCTAGATAACTTGACGTATGGTGGGTCCAAATAGGTCGCAACTTTTCTAATCTGCAACGGTACGGCAACCCGCTATGGCGATAACTGAGCAGATTTTAACAGCGCTCCCTGGGCAGGTCTTCCAGGGACTACAGCGGGCTGATGGGCGGTGGCGATCGCTGCGGGCGGGAGAAATTTCGACGCCTCAGGTGTATGAACCCAACGGCGCTACCCTGGGCGGCACCGACTGGGACGTTGTCATCTGCGGCGGCACCCTGGGCATCTTTTTAGGGGCAACTCTGGCCCAGCGGGGCTGGCGGGTGGCCGTTCTAGAGCGCGGTGCGCTGCGGGGCCGAGACCAAGAGTGGAACACTTCTCGCTCAGAGCTGCAGGTGTTTTGTGATTTGGGGCTGCTGACGGCAGACGAGCTAGAGGCGGCGATTGCCACTGAATATAACCCAGCCCGCGTTGCCTTTCACGGTGGCGTGGAGCTGTGGGTCAACGATGTGCTCAATATTGGCGTCGACCCGGTAGCGCTGCTGGAGATGCTGAAGGCCAAATTCTTGGCCGCTGGCGGCGCGCTGCTGGAGCATACCCCCTTCACAGCCGTCACTATTCATCCCGACGGCGTGCAGGTTAAAACACCCAGCCAGTCCTTGACCGCTCGCCTCCTCGTGGATGCTATGGGCCATGCTTCACCGCTGGCGCTGCAGGCCCGAGGTGGACAAAAGCCAGACGCCGTTTGTCTGGTGGTGGGCACCTGCGCCACGGGCTATCCCCAAAACGAAGCCGGTGACCTGTTGGCCTCGTTCACCCCCATTCGCAATCAGTGCCAATACTTCTGGGAGGCCTTTCCCGCCCGAGATGGCCGCACCACCTACCTGTTCACCTACCTCGACGCCCACCCCGATCGCCCCGATCTCGAAACGCTGTTTGACGATTATTTTGCCCTGCTGCCTGAATACCAAGCCGTCAGTCTAGACCAGCTGCAGATCAAGCGGGCGCTGTTTGGCCTGTTTCCCTGCTATCGCGACAGCCCGCTGCAGTTCCCTGTAGACCGGCTGCTGGCCGTTGGCGACAGCAGCGGCAACCAATCCCCCCTTAGCTTTGGCGGCTTTGGGGCCATGCTGAGGCACCTATCGCGTCTCACCGATGGGATCTCAGAAGCTCTTGAGGCAAACCTGTTGGACAAAAAAGCGATCGCCCTGCTGCAGCCCTACCAGCCTAGCCTTTCCGTCACCTGGCTGTTTCAGCAGACCATGAGCGTCGGGGTGGACGAGTCAACGTCTCCGAACCAGATCAATCAACTGCTCTCAGATGTGTTCACTGAAATGGACCAATTGGGCGACCCGGTGCTAAAGCCCTTCCTACAAGACGTCGTGCAGTTCCCGGCCTTGACGCACACGCTCGCCCAAACATCGCTACGCCACCCTAAAACGACGCTACAAGTGATTCCGCAGGTCGGCATTCCTGCCCTCCTGCGCTGGGTGGGGCACTATGGCAAGTTGGGAGCCTATGCCGGACTTAGCAGGTTGGAGACCATCGCACCGTGGCTCAGCTCTCTTTCGCCACAGCAGCAATATTACGCCCATCGCTGGCTGGCTGCCTGGCGGTATGGCTCTGGCGCAGACTATCGGAAGTAGAAACACAACGCCCGGGCTCGTGGTTGCGCCATGGGTTTCTTTACAGGGGTAGTGAAAGCAGCTGGGACAGCGTGATGGCCCGATAGCCTCTAGCTTGGAGGCTGGGCAGCAGCGTTCTCAAAACCGTCGCCGTATTTCTATCTCGCTCTTCGCTGCCGCCATGGAGCACCAAGATGGCCCCCGGAAACACGACAGTTGACGCATAGGGCAGCGTAAACGCAGGAGACTTAAACTCATTGCGGGTATCGAGGGGCACCATGGACGCCAATGCCACCTGAGGATGATAGCCGTGGGGCTGCAGCTGGCGCAGCATAGTGCTCATACCCTGGTTGTAGACCCCCCGTCCGGGACGAAACCACCGAATCAGCGCCGCCGTGTCGTCGGTTAGGAGCTGGTGCGATCGCCAAATCTCATCATTTAAGGCACCGTAGGCCAAGCTGGCAT
>JBARYO010000052.1:0-1830 GCA_049647905.1 Elainellaceae cyanobacterium
TGGCCGAATTGGCTCTGTCAGGCGTTACTACGGTGGCGGATCAACACTACGTATATTCAGATCGGTACGACTACAATCCGTCCGATGTTCTGTGCAAAACAGCCGCTCGATTTGGACAGCGATTTGTACTGGGGCGCGGTGGCCTGACCCACGGACGACCCTGGCATCGCGACGATATACCAATCGCGCCTACTACAACACTAGAGCAGATGCTTGACGGCCTGGCTGCAGACACAGCGCGGTGGCATGACCCATCCCCCATGGCGATGACCCGCGTTGCCGCAGCGCCTGTCACAACTATTTTTAACCTGCGCGAAGGCGAGGTAAAAGAAGTCGCGCAAGCCGCGCGAGAACTGGGCATTCGGCTTCATACGCATCTCTCAGAAAACGATACCTATGTACAGACGACGTTGGAACGCTATGGCCAACGACCAGTACCTTGGATGGCTGAGCAGGAGTGGATAGGGGACGACGTCTGGTTCGCACATTTGGTGAAAATTGACGACCGGGAAATCGATATGCTTGCCGAGGCTGGCACAGCAATGGCCCATTGTCCGCAGTCCAATGCCCGCCTGGCCTCAGGAATTGCACCAGCACCACGGTTTGCCGAACGGGGTGGCATTGTTTCGCTTGGGGTGGATGGCACGGCAGCTAACGAAGCTGGCGACATGGCACAGGCACTGTATGCGGCATTTATTATTCACCGTACGGGCGGCCAAGCTGGTGCAACCAATGCTGAGGACGTGATCCACTGGGCCACTTCTGGCGGTGCCAAAGCCCTTGGCATTGCAGGAATAGGAACCCTCGAGCCAGGTAAGGCCGCAGATCTTTTAGTGCTTGATCTCGACCACCCTCGTTATTTTGGCCAGCACGACAAAACGATTGGACCGATCATCTCTGGCGGAGAACTGCGATTGCGGCACTCATTTGTAGGAGGGCGAGAAATTGTGCGAGATGGAAAGGTGCCTTGGCTCGACATGGATGAGCTGAATGAAAAAGCAGCGCAAACGGTTGAAACCTTAGTGAGGGGTTCAAAACACTCACTCTAAATCTGACCATGAGCAACAGGAGCAGAATTTATTGTAACGGGCATTTCCTGGCAATGATTCTGTCTCCTGCCGCTTAGTTGCCTAACGTTGCCCATCACCCACCGTAGAAAACCTCTGCATCATACCAAGCCACTTTTGGCGATCGGTGTGAATCGGCGCTGTTGGGCGGCGATCAGCTTGTTTTGAGAGTGTTAGGCAGCCTTGGCGAGTTCTAGTGCATTGCAAAAGCTGTTGAGGCTACTCAATAGAGCATTGTAGTAAGGATAAGCATCATCCCGTTCTTTTTGTAAGCGGTTATGTAGTGTTAGCTCTGGTTCTGAAATCGGGTGACTTATGGAAAAATTTAAGCCTGCCTCAGTTAGGCGCGTTGATGCGATCGCAATCAGCAACGCTCCAATAGTTTCAAAGTTGCCATTATGCAAATCCTCAAGCCCAAGCAAGATGAATTCTGCCCCTGGCAATTCTCATAAGTCCATAATCAGTAAGTTTAGTTGAGCTAGCAAAACCAAACACCTGTATTACTGGAATTGTTGGTTTTCCTGCGTCAACCTGACTTACAAGAGATCTGCGAACGCTCTGACAATATCGCTGGACTGTCCTCACTCAGAAACAAAGCCAACTAACGATTGAGTTCAGCGGCGATAGACAACCTTAAATTTCCTGGCAGATTACCTAGATACGCCGCTGCAACGACTTCTTATGCGGCTATTAACTTATAAGGGAAGGTAATAAATTTGACTATCTAAATCTTCCGACGTACCACACTCCAGAACCATGAAAA
>JBARYO010000053.1:0-4036 GCA_049647905.1 Elainellaceae cyanobacterium
GCCTAACATTTTAAGGGCAATCGTATAAACTAGGCCGCTGTAACGCCTATACAACAGCCTGAGCGCGTCCTGATGTCCAGCTCTCAAGTGCTCAATCAATTCAGTGTCGGAGGCAGTATCGGAAAAACGAGCCATGGGTCATAGAAAGACAACGCACCGCTACATCAATGCAAACTCACAACTGAGCTTACTACGGTAATACATTAGCTACAATCAATTGCAGGTCAACGATCATTAGACTTAACCAGAAAATTAGGGAGACCCATGGAAAGGTGTGTTCCCTAATTCTCTGACTATCCAGTCTGGACGAACTAGACTTGAACCGTGAAGCTGTCCATGTTGAGGGTGGGAGCCCCTTCGATAGTGGCAATCTGGGCACCGTTGCCAAAGCCATCCGCAATACCATTTGGGTTATAGTACAGCGCTCCTGTGGCAGAGCTGTAGGCAATCTTAGCCTCGCTTAGCGCCGCCTCTTCTGCGCTATTGACAACCGTAAACTCGCCTGTAGCGATCGCCCCATCAACCGTGCTGGTTAGAGCAGCGAAGATGTTGGTATTGAGCACGATGCTGTCTTCGGCCCCGAAGTTCTGGATTAGGTTGTCACCCAGCTCAGATGGCGTCAGCCCCACGGCAAACGCGAACAGGTCCGCACCTTGTCCCCCGATAAGGATGTCATTACCGGCACCACCGATGAGGAGGTCAGCGCCGTCGCCACCAATCAAAATGTCGTCGCCCGCGCCACCAATCAAGATGTCGTCACCCGCGCCACCATCGGCTACTACGGGGGTCAGGGTGCCGCTAGCATTGAGGATGTCGTTGCCCTCACCGCCGGAGAAGACCACCTTCTCGACATCGCTGCCCGTCAGGTCGCCTACGGTGAAGGAATCGTCTCCCCCCTGACCGTTGATCTCAAACTGCTCGATGTATTCGTTAGTGAGGGTGAACAGCCCTAGGTTGAGGCGGTTAAAGATAGCCTGACCATCCACCTGAGACAGGTCAAACTCGTCGCCTGCAGCGTCAGCGCCGTTCACTTGGGTCACGTCAAAACCTGCGCCACCATCAATGAAGTCGCTGCCGTCCCCGTTGTTCCAAATAAAGCGATCGCGTCCTTCGCCCAGGTCGGCAATGTCGTTGCCCCGCTGACCCACGACGACGTCATCGCCAGTACCAGCCACAAAGGTGTCAACCGCCGATCCGCCGAGCAGCAGGTCGTCACCATCACCGCCGTCCGCCTCAATAGCAGTAGCGCTCGCGGTGGCATCGAGGGTGTCGTTGCCCTCACCGCCGGAGAAGACCACCTTCTCGACATCGCTGCCCGTCAGGTCGCCTACGGTGAAGGAATCGTCTCCCCCCTGACCGTTGATCTCAAACTGCTCGATATTCTCGTTAGTAAGCGTAAACAGCCCTAGGTTGAGGCGGTTAAAGATAGCCTGACCATCCACCTGAGACAGGTCAAACTCGTCGCCTGCAGCGTCAGCGCCGTTCACTTGGGTCACGTCAAAGCCTGCGCCACCGTCGATGAAGTCGCTGCCGTCCCCGTTGTTCCAAATAAAGCGATCGTGGCCACTGCCCAAAAAGGCGATGTCGTCTCCCGTTTGGCCAACCACAGTGTCGTCTCCTGAGCCCGCAAAAGCAACATCATTGCCAGCTCCGGCAAGGATTGTATCGTCACCTGGGCCACCGAAAAATAGATCATCGTTGTCTCCGCCTTGGAACTGATCATTTCCAAAGCCGCCAACGAAAATATCGCCAAAGTTTTGAATTCCAGCTGCATTCTCAAATAGGTCGCCGATAATTAGGTTGATTAGGTTAGCGAGTAAGGGATTCATAGTGATTCTCCAAAAATAGTTGAATGAAGGACGTTCTGTAATAGATACAGTGGTCAACCAAAATCGGTTTTAAAGAATTTGAATTTTCCTAGACTCGCTTGAACAGGACACATTTCGATGGACAGCGATCGCCCTGTGTCAACGCAGGATAAACTAAACCCCATGATTACTGGAACCACGAAACTCTTAGGCGTCATCGGTGGCCCCATCGCCCACTCCCTCTCCCCGGTGATGCATAATGCGGCGATCGCCCATTTAGGCGCTGACTTTGCCTATCTACCGTTTCCCATCACGCCAGCAAACTTACATCGGGCGCTCCAGGGCTTTGCGGCCATTGGCCTAACAGGCTTTAGCGTGACGATTCCCCACAAGCAGGCCGTGATGCCGCTACTGGATACGGTGAGTGACCTGGCAATTTCAGTGGGGGCTGTGAACACCGTGTGGCGCACGGAAACAGGCTGGAGCGGCACCAACACCGATGTGGCCGGGTTTGTCGCACCTCTAAAAGGCTTAACCCACCCCTGGGAGGAGGCGCTGATCTTGGGGCATGGCGGCGCCGCTCGTGCCGTCGTGGCAGGCTGTGTCCAGCTGGGGTGTAAGCGCATCCGCGTCGTGGGGCGACGTCCCGATGCCCTAGCGGCCTTCCAGCGCAGTTGGCAACTGGTGCCTCCGGTGACCCTGTCGGTCCATTCTTGGGCAGAGGTGCCGCAGCTGCTAGCCGCCAGCAACTTGGTGGTCAACGCCACCCCCATCGGCATGCATCCCCATACCGATGCTTCTCCTTTAGGCCAGCACTGGCACGCTATTCCTTCGGGCTGCATTGCCTATGATCTGATCTACAATCCCAGTCCAACGCGGTTTTTACAGCAGGCAGCAGAACGGGGGGCGATCGCCCAGGATGGTCTAGAAATGCTGGTGCAGCAGGGGGCTGTGGCCCTGGAGCTGTGGCTGCAGCAGCCTGCTCCGATTGATGTGATGCGGCGATCGCTGCAGGCGGCGCTAGGTCTACCCACCGATCGGTAGAGACAGCATCACAGCTCTGAGGCTACACAAACCCAAACGTCGAGCCAATAAACCAGCCGTAGAAAACAATAAACAGCCAGCCCTCCCAGGATGAGAGCTGCTTGTCTTGTGTGGCAAAAAACATCAGCACAGTTCCTGCAATCATTGTAGGTAGACCTGTCGCCAATGTCGTTTCCGGTATGGGCAGGTCCCCAAACAACCCAGGAATGCCCATGACGACAAACGTGTTGAAAATATTGGAGCCTAAGACATTGCCGATGACGATTTCTGCCTGTCCCTTGCGGGCCGCATTGATGGTGACCAAAAGTTCTGGTAGGGATGTTCCTAAGGCCACCGCCGTCACCGCAATAACCTCTCGGCCCACCTGCAGCGTATCTGAAATTTGGATCAGCGAATTTATGGTGTAGCGGGCTCCCAAAAAAATAAACAGCGCACTAGCGACAACGAGGGCGCTGTTGCGCACCATGGCAGACTGACGACGGGCCGCAGGAGCGCCAGGGAGATCAACGTCTGTCTCCTCTGGGGCTTTTTGGCTACCGATGGTGATGTATACCGTATAAATAACGTAAGCGAGGAGAAACAGAATCGCTTCCCCCCGAGAAAAGCGTAGATCGAGGGCCGTTGAGCCCAGAAGGAAAGCCGATCCTACGAACAGCGGCAGGTCCACGTTGACCAAGTCATAGGAAATGGTCATTATCCCCTTGCAGAGGATAGCGGCGGTGCCGATAACAAAGAAAATATTGACAATATTGGACCCCACCGCATTGCTGGCCACAATTTCGGGTGCCCCCTCTAAAACGGCAAACAGGGACGAAATTAGCTCTGGGAGGGACGTGCCAATAGACACGATTGTGACGCCGATAA
The DNA here is from genome assembly GCA_049647905.1 of Elainellaceae cyanobacterium. Taxonomy (GTDB): domain Bacteria; phylum Cyanobacteriota; class Cyanobacteriia; order CAKZMO01; family CAKZMO01; genus JBCCAG01. The sequence goes on from JBARYO010000053.1 coordinate 3,717, forward strand.
TAAACGGCGGCAGCCCCAGGGAAAGGCCAAGCCGTTCAGCAGCGTCGGTGAACACATCTGAGGCTTTGACGAGAATGGCTAGGCTAGCGATGAATAGAGCGAAATAGCCGACAAGTTCCATGGCGTAAACGAGTGCTGGTACTAGGGCAACGCATGATGTGCTGCCGCCAGTGTATCAGGACTCACCGGAAGCGGGCTGCGCCAGCGTCTTGAGTGCTTGACAGCGCAGCAGCTCATTGACCGTACCGACACGACCTTCAACCTCAGGAACAGCCTTGATCGCATCCACCAAATGGTGCGCCGCGTCGGATGCCGAGTAC
>JBARYO010000054.1:0-3885 GCA_049647905.1 Elainellaceae cyanobacterium
GGCCTCGTAGTCAGAAGACGCCAGCTCCAAAGACTGCTCAGGGTAGCCCTGGACCAGCTGAGCCATCTGAGACAGCAGCTCGGGATACAGCCAGGTGTACGCTGGGTGCACAGTCAGATGGGCGGCATGGGGCTGCCCCCCATCTTTAGAGATGCATAGGTCGAAGTACCCAATGGCAGCCTTGCGCTGAGGCTCAAAGACGTAGCCCCGTACAGTCTCCTGCCGCGCCATGAGGCGCTTGATCCCCAGCACGGTGCCCTGGGCAATACCTGTGCGGAAGTCGGCGACGTGGCGATCGTAGGCTTGGCGCACCAGCGGCGGCATCGATACGGTGTCAAGCTGATAGAGGAGGCTGGCGTCGGCGTTGCTCACCGGGCGCAGGTTTGGCAAGTTGACGGGACGCTCGGATAGGGTTGTTAATAGCGACGCTGGCAGGGACCAATAGGTTTTTTGGGCTAGGGGTTGAAAGCCGTTGGTGCGATACAGGCCAATGCCTAGCTTGTCATTGACATCCACTTCCACAAGCCAAAGACGAGCACGCCAGATCGTCTCTAGACAGTGCCGCAGCAGGGCTGATGCGATATCCGTAGGCAGGTTCTTGGCCTGCGGTGCGGATGGTGCAGGGGCATTGTTGGCCTTTGACCACTGTGGCGATCGCCCAGCGATGGTATGTGGCGATCGCCCAGCGATGATGCGCTCAACCCGCCAGGTAGTGCTGGTTTGATTGAACGGTGAAACTTGGATAAACCCTTCTGGCCCAGCGGCACCTTCAGCGACATAGGCCGAGAGTGAATGCTGGAAGGGGTTTGGAAATAAGCCGAGGCACTTAAGTGGGCCATACCACCGTCGCGCCAAGGCAATTTGCTGAGCACTACTACAGGTGCTGTAATTTTGGGTCTCAAATCCGCCGTCAGCTTGGATCAACCGCTCAATCACGTCAAAATCGCGGTAGTGCAGTGGGCGAATAACAGAAGGCGATTGAGCAGTTGGAGTCATTATGAGATTCACAAGTATGCTGAATTTAGCCAACTCACACGCGCGGCCAAATACAATCAAACGACACACTTAGACGCTAACACATTTGGTGGCGACAGGGTGGTCGCTGTAGACGAGCAAGGTGGCTCTAAAGAAATTCCTACCGCTAGGCAAGTTGACCAATGCATATTTGTGTTGCAGAGAGCAAAATTGATATTTTGAGGTGCTTTCCGCTAATGAAACAGCTGCGGACAGATCTTGAGGAACCGGAGTTCTTGCTCAGGGTTCAGCGTCAAATGGAGTCCTTTGGCTATCGGCTCGCCTTTGTAGAAGATGGAGACGACGTCAAGGGTGTGGCGGGATTTAGACTGTCGGAATGCCTCGCCGATGGCACATATTTGTACGTTGACGACCTGGTTGTAAAACAGGATGCGCGATCGCAGGGACACGGCGGCCAGCTGTTTGACTGGATTGTGAACCACGCGCGACAAAATCACTGCCAGGTGGTTGAGCTAGATTCTGGCGTTCAGCGGTTCGAGGCCCATCGCTTTTATTTCAAGAAGCGGATGCGAATCTCTAGCCATCATTTCTCGCTTGATGTCGAATGAGCATAAAGGGCCATGGCCTTGTTGAGCGGCACCTCCGCTTTTTCGGCTTGCGCAGACACCGAGATGTAGATGCCAAACAGCACAATTGCAAATGCCATCCAGTTGAGAGCACTCAGCGTTTCCCCAAAAATTATCATGGCCAATACCGCCGCCAGCACCGGAATGACCAGCATTGACACCGCCACCAGACTCGCGGAAAACGTCTTTAGGCAGTGGGTCAATAGTCCTTGCCCTAGAGCCTGAGACAACAGAGCAAGGGCAACAACAGCAGTCCATCCGACCCATGTGCTCGGAAAAATCGAGTCCTGGCGCACCCACAGGACACCAAGCAGAGCGCCGCTGCCAATCAGGCTCGTCCACATCATGATCCAGACCGCATCGAACCGCTTGCGGAGCTGCTGCACGCAGAGAATATTCACCGCAAACAGCATCGCCGCCAACAAAGCGGCCCCATCCCCCACGAGCCCATCCGTCACCTGCAAATCTTCCACCCCAATGACAATCACCCCGGCGATCGCAATGCCAATTCCCAGCAGAAATCGCTGACTGAAGCGCTCTCCAAACGCAGCCCAGGCCCCAAGTGTCGTAAAAATTGGCATCATGTTATTGAGCAAGGTGGAATTCGCCACGCTGGTTTGGGTCAAGGACCAAGCCCAGATTCCGAGGGAGCTGGAGAAGGCCAAGCCAGATAGCAGCAGCAATCCCAAAACCGTCGTATCGAGTGGCTGAGGGGCTGAAGTATCGCCTAAGATAGTGGCGTCAGGGCCATTATCGGCCTGGACGGGTCGCGGCTGGAGCAGTTGCTGACTCCCCCACCACAGTGCAAAAACAACCCCAGCGATGCTAATGCGGTCAAATATGGCGGCGTAGGGACTGAGTTCCGTCTCGGCAATCACGAGCAAGATCGAGGCGAACGCAATGCCTAGGAGGGCACAGGCTAGTGCGAGCCACTGGGTCGGCGTGGGTGATGAGACAGAACCTGATTCCGTTGGCATGACTTGAACGTTAGTGGTTTGTGGGCATGGTCTCGCGGCTACGTTAAGAGTCTATTACGGAACTTACTCACCCAACGAAATAACCGATGATCGATCCGACGGATCTCTGGAAAGACCTCAATTGGACAATCTTTCGCTGGATAAGTTCTCCCAAGCGAGTCGTTGTGGCGTCACTGCCTGTAATCTTGGTTGCCTTTTTACCGCAGAGCCCATCCTTCCTCAAGCTCTTCGGCAGAGGATTAGCGATCCTACTTGCCATCTACTTAGTTCTGGCCGCCCCACCAGTCGCGTCTTTACTCGTTAACAGCCTCACAGTCTTCCTGCCCAAATCCTCAGATAGCTCTGCCGATCGAATTGTAGTTCTGAGCCGTGGCAACAGTTTGGGGTTCGACGACTCTCGCTATGACTTAGCCATTCAACTTTGGCAGCAAGATTATGCACCCCAAATATTTGTAACCAACTATTGGAACACTGAGGCAACCGCAAAGCGCCTAGAGAAAAGGGATATTTCTCGACAAATTTTAGATGTAACGGCTTGTTCTAGAACAACGTATGAAGAAGCCGTGTCAGCAGCAATCCTATTAGAACCACAGCAGGTTGATGAGATTATTCTCATTACAGACCCGCCCCATATGCTGCGAGCGATGTTGACGTTCGAAGCGTTGGGCTTCACTGTCCATCCGAAGATCATTCCATTCCCCTCAAAGTTCTCTACTCTCCGGAAATCTTTGCTGGCAATCCGGGAGTATTTTGGCTTAGCAAACTACGCTGTGCTGGGACGATTCAGACCACAAATTCTCAAGGAGGCTAAAGAATCCTTTGATGGTCAGGTTTCCGCAGAACGCTGCACTATCGAGCTGGGTACCGGATGAATCCGGGCGATCGCCTGTAGGGACGTTGGGCAATAGGTCCAGGTTAGGGACACCAAGCCATCTACCCCGTGAGGAGGGCGATCGCCCTTCAATAGGCCGCGTTTACACAGGAGGCGCAATCCGCTTGGTGAGGATGCGCATCACATCACCGGGGTCGGCGGTGCGGAGCACCTCGGTGGAATGGACGATGGGCAGCGGAATGGACCAGTCGTTCACCTCTGCGTAGCCCAGCTTGTGTAGCCGTCTGCGGCAGTTGTCTACGGCGTAGGGATGGCCGAGGGCGAGCAGCCTCAGGCGGTAGAAGGGGGGCGGGGTGGGGCTGTTGGGCGTATGAGGTTTGGAAGGGGCGGAGTAGGGAGCAAGTGGCCACTTGCCCGTACGGGGTAGGGATTCGCTGTATTGGGGGTCGGTGGCGGCTTGGGTGATGAATTGGCC
>JBARYO010000055.1:0-1727 GCA_049647905.1 Elainellaceae cyanobacterium
CCCCCGAACTCGTCGGCCTTTTCAGCCCATCAACCACTGATTTCTCTTTCGAGCCCGTTGACATTGGTGTGGCGGCTGCCATGGGAATGGCGTCAATGGGTCGTGGGGCACCAACAGACTTGGGTAGCGAGACTCTGAATACTGATGCTTCTTGTCTAACGGCACCAGTCCCACAGGACGCCCTGGTTTGAGCTCCTCAAGATGGCTGGCTAGTTTTGAAGCAGGGTTTTGATGGGGGCGTAGCGTTGCTATGTCCCTTTAGGTTCTAAACTCGGGATGGGGGTCAGGAGGATGAGCCAATGTCCAAGTTTATGTTCATTACGGATCTCGACAATACGCTTGTGGGCGATAAAGCCGCCCTCGCCGAACTGAATCAGCGGCTTTCTGCACATCGAGAGCAATATGGGACGCTGATTGTCTATTCCACGGGGCGATCGCCTACGCTATACCGCCAGCTGCGGCAAGAGCAAGAGATGATCGAGCCTGACTTCACGGTATTGGCTGTGGGCACCCTGATTTATCCTGCTGGCAGCGATGAGCCCGACGCCGATTGGGCCAATATTCTATCTGAACGTTGGGACCGCGACACCGTGATGGCCACGACGGCCCACTTTTCTGACCTGACACTACAGCCCGACTCAGAGCAAACGTCACACAAAGCTAGTTATTTTCTTCAGCCCAATGTGGCCGAGGCGCTGTTGCCCCAGCTGAAAAAAGCCCTGACTCAAAACGGTCTAGACGTTCAGATCGTTTACAGCAGCAACCAAGACTTAGATATTTTGCCTAAGCGCGGCAACAAAGGAACTGCAGTTGCATTTTTACAGCAGCGCCTTGACATGCCCCAGGACCGTACCGTCGTCTGCGGCGATTCTGGCAATGACCTATCGATGTTCCAGGCTGCGAATGCGAAGGGCATTATCGTCGGTAACGCCCGAGACGAGCTGCGGGAATGGCACCAGAGGGAAGCGCCTAAAGATATCTATTTAGCCCAGGCTCACTGCGCAGGCGGTATTCTAGAAGGCCTGAAGCACTTTAATTTTTTAGGGTAACCCGACGCGAAATAATATCTATGCTTAGCTACCTGAGGGGCACCCTTGTCAGCATTCAGAAAATCGGCAGCGGGCGGATTCTCTTAGTGTTAGACGTCAACCACGTTGGCTACGAGCTACAAATTCTGCCCCGCATGGCGAAAGAGCTGCCTGAAATGGGAGAAGAAGCTCAAATCCATACCCACCAGCAGGTGCGCGAAGACCAGACATTACTTTATGGCTTCAGCTCCGCTGCCCAGCGAGACCTGTTTCGCCAGCTGATCGCCGTCAGCGGCATCGGGCCGCAGCTCGCTGTCGCGCTGCTGGACACCTTTGCCCTCACCGACTTAGTGCAGGCTATTGTCGGCGGTAAAACGCGGCTGCTCTCTAAAACACCGGGTGTCGGCCCCAAAACCGCCGAGCGCATCTCCCTAGAGCTGAAGACTAAGCTATCAGAATGGCGAGAGCAGGCGGGCATTGCGGCGATTCCTGACGCGTCCCCGGTGGCCTCTGTTCAGGAAGATGTGGAAATGACGCTGCTGGCGTTGGGCTATGCCCCTGGCGAAATCGCTCGCGCCCTGCAGGCTGTTGGTCAATCGACGGCCCTCTCCAAAACGGCGGAGGCCGGAGAGTGGATTCGCGAAGCGATCGCCTGGCTGAGCGACTAGCAAAAAGCTATGATAATATGATGAATCCGAC
>JBARYO010000056.1:0-2855 GCA_049647905.1 Elainellaceae cyanobacterium
AACTGTTGCATTCACCCTTGAGAAATTCCACCCTTTGACACGACCTTTATTGAAAATTTATTCAAGTCCTCCGAATTGCGAATTCCTATAAAATACGGTTTGTCGTGATGGATCAGCGGCAGCGTTAAAACAACTCAGCTTTCGTCTGTGGGGTCAGATACCAGAACTTGTGGTCTACTGCGCTCCCTGACGCGATACCGTACGAATGGTCTACGGAAATTTCAGAGTAATGATTCATGGTTGTATGGGAACTCGACTTCTACTCTCGCCCCTTGCTGGACGATGGCGGCAAAAAGCGCTGGGAGCTACTCCTCTGTGAAAGTCCGCTGACAGTAGAGCAGGATTTGACGTCACTCTTCCGGTACACCGCCTTTTGTCGCAATACGGAGGTGAATTCGGTCTGGTTACGGCAACAGCTGGAAGCGGCGATCGCCCAAGCCCCTGCCCCGCCCGATCGCATCCGCTTTTTCCGTCGACAAATGACAAACATGATCACCAAAGCCTGCGATGATGCCGGTCTGCCGGTCACCCCGAGTCGCCGGACATTGACGCTCTCCCACTGGCTACAGGAGCGGCTAACCTCTGTCTATCCAGAAATGCCGGGCTATTCTCCCGGCGTGTCTTCCTCCGTCGGCTACCCCCCATCCACGCCGCAGCCGCTCCCTGATGCGCTGCGGGGCGATAGCTGGGCCGTGCTGAGCTTGCAGGCTAGCGATTTGCAGGAGATGTCAGACTGGGAAATTCAGTTTGGCGAAGCGTTTCCGCTGTCGCTAGCCGATGTTGCTCCAGATACACCGGTGCCGGGGCTAATGATTTTCTCCCCAAGGGCCACTGCGCTTGGAGCTTGGATGTCGGGGCTAGAGCTAGCGTTTTTGTCCGCTGAACCGACACAAGTGGGGGCACTGGGGCTGCTGCTGCACACGGGAGCTGACGAAGCCTGGGTTCTAGCCAACCTCAATGAGGCAAAGACCCGGAAAGAGGCTGAGGCGTTCGAGATGATGAAGCAAGCTGCGAATAATCTACACTTCATTGGCATTCAGACATCCCCCGATTCCCAGTCCTTTGCTGGATTTTGGCTATTGCAGGAGCGCGATTTAGCGTAAGATCCGAGAGCGACTTAGCTTTAGCCCCTGACGATCCGCGTTGCGAGATGTTTGGTCGTTATTGTTGTTGCTGTGTCAAGCTGTTACTTCTCAACCCGCAGTGTTCGACAGTCGAAAGCCAGATGTTCTGTCTGAGCAGGTGCTAGAGCTTGCCTACCATGCCGGAGCGGAAGCCGCAGAGGTGTACCAAGCGCTCTCGGACGCGACCCCTGTCTTTTTTGATGCCAATCGAATGAAGCGTATTGAGCGATCGCAAACTGAAGCGATCGCGCTGCGGCTTTGGCGGGATGGCCGACCTGGCCTGGCCGTTGCCCATGGCCCGATAGAGCCGCAAGCCTTGATCGATCGCGCTCTCGCGGTCAGCCGCCTTACCCAGCCCGAAACCATTGAACTAGCCCAGCCTAAGGCGCTGCATTACGCCGATATTGGCCATTCTGTACCGATTCAAACCCTGACTCAGTGGGGGGAAGAGGCAATAGCTCTTGTGCTTGAGCGCCATCCCGACATGCTGTGTTACGCCGAGTGGTCCTGTGAGTCGGAGACCACGCGACTGCTGAGTTCCACAGGGTTAGACTACCGCTATACGGACACCACCCTGAGTAGCTACCTTAGTGCGGAGCGGCTTCGAGACGGCGATTTCCTTAACGTATCGGACGGGCAGACCCAGCGCGATGTCCTGTCCCCCAGGGAGCTTGCGGATCAGATTTTGCAGCATATTCACTGGGGGCAGACCACTGTAGAAACGCCCCAGGGTAGGGTACCAGTACTCTTTACCTCGAAAGCGGCTGACATGCTTTGGGGCACGGTGCAGTCGGCACTCGATGGCAGGCGTGTTGTGGAGCGCTCGTCCCCTTGGAGCGATCTGGTGGGGGAGCAGGTTTTGAGCGATCGCCTAACGCTGTCTCAGCAGCCTGCTGTAGGGCCGTTTAGTTGCCCATTTGACGACGAAGGAACGCCAACGCGGGAAATAACCTTCATCGATCACGGCAGACTGCAGCTGTTCTATGCCGACTGCACCATTGGCAACAAGCTTGGCAGTGGGACGACGGGGAATGGGTTTCGCCCCCAGCTGGGGAGCTATCCTAGACCAGGGATGTTCAATTTTTTGGTGGAACCGGGCGATCGCACTTTGGCCGATTTGATTCGACATCTGGATCACGGCATCATTGTGGACCAGATGTTAGGAGAAGATAGCGGCATTTCTGGAGACTTCTCCTTCAACGTCGACCTCGGCTACCGCGTGGAGAACGGCTGCATTACCGGGCGAGTCAAGAACAGCATGGTGGCTGGCAACGTCTACAGAGCGCTGAAGCATGTCGAGGTTGGCAGCGATGTGCAGTGGAATGGGCCATGCCATACGCCATCCATTGCACTTTGGAATTTGTCGGTTACCAGTCGCTAGTCTGAAATACCCTGGAACGCGCTAATCAAACCAGCCAATATCGGCGTCAGTTAACTTCGGCTGCGGCTCACTTTGCTGGGGCTGAGAGGGCTGCACCTCTGATGATTTAGCTGCTCGCTTTGAGGGCATACCCGGTCGAGTGTAGCGCTGCAGACCGGAGCCTTTTTTTGGGGTTTGCTTTGGCCGCTGGGGGGGGACCACATTTGGGATTGTGGATAGACCTGTGCCCGTTTCCGTTGACATAGGGGGAAGTGAGGCCGCAACAGAGGGGGCTGGGGAACTTGGCGCTGGATGGTGCGGTGGTCTTGAGGCCGTCGTCTTTGCCCACGGCGTTACTCCTGGCCGTATCG
>JBARYO010000057.1:0-2752 GCA_049647905.1 Elainellaceae cyanobacterium
AACGGACGTCTTGAGCTTCTCTCAGGATGGGGTTGAGTTGAAGGACTCTGCCGAGCTATCAGCCGATGTGACAGCAGCGATCGCCAGCATTTCTCAAACGCCGCGAGGGCTCAGGCTGAAGATGCACGACAAAATGGCAGCACTGTCGCTGCTGGCTGACTTCTTTGGGATTCGCGACGACTTCAACAAAGCGAGGGCTACTCTCAAAAGGTACGGCCTTGCCATGGTCGAAGACTCAAGCTCTGAAACGGGATGGAAGCTTGAGCGACACATTTTCGATGAACCTGAACAAATCTGAACAAACCTGACAAGCAAAAAGCCCCAGCCGGTGATGGCCAGGGGCTTTTGTTTTATGTGGGGGCTGCAGGGCGCTGAGGTGTCCCTAGCTCTCGCAGCCGATACCGTCGTCATCTCCATCGAAACCGTGCGGGTCGAAGCGGGTCAGGCCCTCGGATAAATCAGAGTCAGTCGGTAGATATGCTCTGAAGCGCCGCTGTGAAATGTCGCCGCAGTTGAGGTCTGGTGGGTACACCGCAATACATGTGTCTGGATAGGCTGAGTCACAGTTTGAGTGGTCTTGGGCTGGTGCTGGTGTCTGCATGAGGATAGCTAGGGCCACGACGGCGATCGCGACCAGGGCGTAGAAGAATCGTTTCATTTTCAGGAATCTAGGTGAGTGTTTAAACGCTAGTCCCCCCGTGCGGGCAATCCCTGGAAGATTCAATAAAGCCGGATGACGCCGCGCTAAAGCTTAAACGAGGATGGGAAAGCTGTGTAAAAATACTCGCCCCATGCACATTCCCCCTGTCTTGTTAGAGGCTGCTGAGCAATGCTACAGCTGGCGCGGCTGCACCTGGTGGGAGTTCATCGCCTCGCTCATTCTCTATCCCATCGGCCTATCGCTGTTCACTCCGAAAAAGAAGGAGGCGGACGATGAGCCTGACGAGTAGCCTCAAACAAAAGCCCCACCGCATGAGGTCGGCAGGGCACAGGCTTTTATCTCGTCTATCGGTATTGTTACATTATTGATTAAATGTCAGTAAATACTGCATTACTGCATTACTGCGTCAATCGTCTACGTCAGCAAGTGCTTCATCAAGTAGCAGCCGCACTATCTCCGCTTTTTTCTTCCCACTACGGGCCGATAGCATCGTCAATTTCTGGTGCATGGACTTTGGCATATCTACCGTGAGCCTGACGGTAGCCTCTCGTTCCTCGGCTTCTAGAATTTTGCTCATAGCGCTTGACTTGGATTTTGGTGTAGATGGTCTGTTTGCTCGCTTGGCCGTCTTCCGCTTAGGCAGATTAGATGATGGTTCCGGTTCCAGCTCGACAGGGGTAGCCTTAGCGGGTGCTGGGGCATCCTCGCCAAACACAAAGCCCATTGCGTCGTCATCATCTAGCGATCGCCGTTGTTTCTTAGCCATTGGGCACCATCCCCATAACCTCAGTGAACAACGCCTGATACTCGTTTTGAGCTTCACTGGCAGCTTTGCCCGATAGCTCCCATACCGTGGCTCGCTGCCCAAAGGTGTCGGCTATGAGCTGGCGTTGATGGATGACGGTATCGAGTATGGGCGTCCCTGATTTCTGCAGCACTGCGATCGCCTCTTCTTTAAGCCGTGTCCCCTTCACTGCCCTGGTGATGAATAGTGCTGCCGCTGGTGGCCCGCTGCGGACGGACTGAGCTTGCTTGATGAGGCGAACAGCATCAGCAGCGCTGCGTAGGTCTACCCCGCTGGGCTGGCAAGGCACGACGGCGAGGTCGGTTCTGAACAAGATTGCTCTAGTGGCCTCGCTAAGCCCTGCAGGCCCATCGACTACCAGGAAATCACAGCGCCCCTGTAGCTCCGGTATCTGGTCGAGTAGGTCATCTGGGGACTGTACCACTTCAAACGGTATCTCAGCGTCTATTGACTCTAGCCAAATGGAACTAGAGCGCTGGGCATCGGCATCTACCAGCATCGGGCGATCGCCGCGTTGGTGAAGCCAGTAGGCGAAATGGACAGACGAGGTGGACTTACTGCAGCCCCCCTTCTGATTCACGAACGATATTACCGGCATGGCCTTGATTACCTTATGCAGTATGTATCTACTGATTTACTGCATTACTGCACTACTGCATAGAGTTTAGCTGTACTGACGGCAGCTTGCCCCTTAGGCTTTCCTTGGAAAATAATTGTGATACTATGCCTGATAGACAATATCAGGCATAGTATTCTACCTCTGGAGTCTAAAAAATGGCCGATCTCTGGGATTCAATTTTTGCCGCTTCAAACCAAGGTTATTTTGGCTCAGCTTCACCCTATGGTGATCCACGCGATGTTTTTATTGATAGTGTTGTTGACGCAGGAGGTAGCGCACTAGCGACTGGCCAAAGTGTAGTGGACGGCTTTAGTGGAATCACTGTAGGTACTGATTTTACTGATGACTACCTTGTCGCTTACAACGGCTCCGTAAGTGAGGTTGACATTTTTGTTGGTGGTTTCGGAGCTGATACTTTTGTTGTGGGTGATTCCTTTTTTGGTTCATATTACACTGGGGCGTCTATCTCGGTTGTTGCCGACTACAACTACTTTCAAGGTGACGTCATTCAGCTTTCTGGCGCTCTAGCTAATGGATACACCTATGAGCAGGGCAACTTCGGAATGGGAAATGCAACCGTAGATACGGTTATATATTTCAACGGAGATCCGGTAACTGTCCTTGTGGACACTCCGCAGTTTTCCTTTGTGTATGGTTAGCGCTGAAA
>JBARYO010000058.1:0-8455 GCA_049647905.1 Elainellaceae cyanobacterium
TAATAGCGTAGAAATTAGCAACCCTCCTAAAATGACAGTGGCGATAGGAGAGTAGGCGTCCATACCAATTTCCGGGAAGAAGGCCAGCCGCACGATCACAATTACCGTCGTCAGCGTCGTCATGGTGATCGCCTTTAGCCGCACCGGACCCGCCATCCGAATCGCCACATCGCGGGGCACCCCCTCCGCTCGCTTAGCCAAAATCAGCTCCAGCAGCAAAATAGCTGCGGACAGCGACAGGCCCGACAGAATCACGATACCCAAAATCGACACGCTCGAAAGGGTTTGCTGCGCCAGAATGAGTCCGCCAAAGACGCCCACTAGCTGCAGCGGCACCGACAGCATCATCACCAAGGGCTGAATAAACGAGCCAAACTGAACCACCAGAATCAGGTAGATCAAAATCAGCGAGACCGCTAGCCCTTTCAGCAGGCGGTCAAACTCAATCATCATGTCGGTCATATCGCCCATGGAGTCGATGCCGTAGCCCGGTGGAAAGGTTAGCTCCGTCCCGGCTCGCATGGCGATCGCCATCGACAAATCCATCGAGGCGGGGCCACCCTTACGGTAGTAGCCGTTGACGTAAACCACCCGCTTACCGTTGACATGCTCAATTAGGGTCGGGCCACTCTCTTGCTCCAAAGTGGCGACGGTGTTGAGCGGCACCTGCTGCCCCATAGCTGTGGTGATGTAGGTGCCCGCCAGGTTGTCTAAGGTGGCTCGGTCGTCTTCTTCGTAGCGCACCAAAATCGAGTTCTGCCGCAGGTTGGGGCGGTTGTAATAGCGGCGAGTGAAGCCCCCGTTGAGGGCATAGCGAGACTGCTCCGCCACCATGCGCACGTTCAGGCCCAGCTCTTCGGCGCGGCGGCGGTCTACCGTGAGCTGGTACTCGGGCTGGGTGAGCGCTGAGCTGGTTTGCGCCATCACGAGGCCAGGGGTGTCTTCCGCGATGCGGAGTACGCCTTCTGCTAGGCGGTGCAGCACGGCTAAATCATCCCCATAGACCGCAAGCTGAATCGGCGCGGCGGAGGTGGCCATCACGTCCACCCCCATCTCCTTGAGGGAAATGCGGCGCAGACCGGGTATGGTGCGGCGGGCCTCAGCCTCAACGCTGTCCATAATGTCCCAAATGTCGCGATCGCGATCGCCCTTCAGCGTCACAATTACGGCAGTCGAGTTGACGCTGCCCATGCTGTAGCCGGTGAAGTAGGTGCTGTTGCGGGTCAGCTCGAATCCGGTTTGCGCCGATACTTTTTCAATGTCGGGCTGGGCTAGCAGCAATTGCTCAAACTGGTAGGTGCTCTCGTCCGCCTTGGCGAAGGAGGTCCCGGCCTCCATCTCTAGGGAGGCCATGAACTGCCCCGAGTCGCCCAAGGGCATCATTTCTTGGGGCACGAAGGGATAGAGGGCGATCGCCAGCACAATGGCCGCTCCGGCGATCGCCAGGGTTATCTCTCGGTTGTCCATGCAGCGCTCCAAAAGCCACCCATAGCCCCGCTCCAGCTTCTGGAATCCCACCCGCACCGGCGTCAACAGCCACTGCAGCCCGCTCTGGCGCTGACGGCGCTCTTGGGTCGGCTTAAGGACAAATGCTGAGATGAGTGGAATGAGCGTAATCGATACGATAAGCGAGGCAATGAAAGCAAATACCATCGGCCAGACAATGCCCACAAACATCAGCCCCGTGAGCCCCCCGGCCAAAATAGTGGGCAACAGAGCCGCAATCATCACGCAGCTGGCCGCCGCGCTTGCTAAAAAAACTTCCCCTGTCCCTTGAATCGCAGCCTGCATGGGGCGCAACCCCTCCCGCAGCTTGCGGTCGATGGAGTCAATCACAATAATCGAGTCATCCACCAGCTTGCCAATGGCCATCATCATGCCAATCAACGTCGAGGAATTGAGGGACATCTCGATGGGGATGAAGGGCAGGGTGGACAGGGCCAGCGAGGTGGGAATTGAGATCATGATGATCGCCGTGGCCCGGAAATCTTCTAGGAAAACGAGAATCACCACCCCGGCCAGCAGCACGCTAATCAGCAGCTCCTGAAACGTACTGTCTAGGATGATGTTGACCAAGTAGGAGTTGTCGTAGGCTTCTTTGAACGTCAGCCCCGGATTTTCGGCCTCGATTTTCGCAAGCTCGGCGCGCACCTGGCTGATCACCTTAGGCGAGCTAGAGTCTGGCTTTTGGATGACGTTGACGGCTAGCGCCGCCTCGCCGTTGTAGCGGTAGCCGCTGCGGCGCTCTTCAAAGGTGTCTTTGACGATGGCCATATCGCGCACATAGACCACCTGGCCCTCTTGCTCCAGCACCGGGTAATCCATTACCTCCGCTGCGCTGCGCGCCCGCTTATCTGCCCGCACCAAAATCTCCGAGTCCCCTTGGGTGAGCACACCTGCTCCCTGGCTGACGTTGTTGTTGTCGATGGCATCGCGCACCTGCAAAATCGACAGCCCGTAGGCCGCGAGCTTTTGCCGGTCCACCACCACCTGCAGCTGTCGTCTGTAGCCGCCAAAAATAGACACGGCCTGCACGTTGGGAACCTGGGTTAGCCGGTCCACTAGCCTGTTGTCGGCAAACTCCCGCAGCTGTACGGGGTCCCAGCCTTCTCCCTGCAGGGCCAGCGTCAGTACCGGACGGTTTAGCGGGTCAATGGGCAGCACCCAGTAGGAGCGAGAGTTGAAGCCATCTAGCTCAATGTCCCCTTCGGCAGCGGTCATCACGCTCTGCACCGACTGCACCGCATCGTCGATGTCATCGCCCCAGGCAAACTGAATAGTGACTAGAGACATATCCTGCTGGGAACTAGAGCGGATAAACCGCACCCCGTCCAGCACCGTCATTCGCTGCTCAATCGGTTTACTGATGTAGGTTTCCACCTCGGTGGGCGATGACCCCGGTGCCATAGTCACAATGGATACCAGCGGACTTTCCACGTAGGGCATCATCCGCACCGGCAGCAAAGCCAGCGTCAGCACCGAGAGCACCAGCACTGCAATATACAGGGCCGCAACGATGGCCGGATTCTTGATTGACCAGCGGGTGAGGAAGCTTTTCATCGACGCGGTGCCAAACTAAAGAAGGGAGCTTTGAAAGATGTGGCGGGCATGCCGCAGCACGCCCGCAGAGGAGGTCTATTTCACCTCAATGTCGAAGGTCGCCTCTCCTGGCATCGCGGGGTCAGACGACTCTACCGCCATCGTCCACATCCCAGCCATGCCCATATCGGTCATCACGTTGTATTGCCCAGGCTGCTCCCCCGGCTCAACTACGGCCATCGTCGTCATTGGCTCCATACCGTCCATGGCCATGGAGAGATCCACCTGCAGGCCATCCACTGCGACAGGTTCGTTGGTGGCGGGGTCAACAACTTGTAACACCAGCGCTGCATCCCCCATGGGAACAGTGCCGTCGTCAGGAGACACCAAGGCAATGTCTACCTCACCGCTAGCAGGCGAGGCGGCATCTGCGGCAGGAGCCGTCGCGGTGTCTGCGGCATCTCCTTCGGCTTGGTTAGTGCCACCACAGGCGGCCAAAAAACCAACGGCAATTAACAAGAACAAACGCTTTTTCATGGATTCACTCAGCTAATAAACAAAAAATTAATGCGCTAGGAGCGCTCGTTGCTCTGGCCAAGGGGCGCTATTTTGAGGCCGCTATTTTGAGGGCGCTATTCAACCGGCACAACAATAAGCGCTTGACCGGCGTGGTCGGGGTCTTTGACCTCAACGTTGATTTGCCAATCCCCAGCCATGCCGAAATGGGTTTTAACCTGGAAGCGCCCTGGCCCATCCGCTGGCTCCATCTGCACCATTGTGGTCATTGGGGCCATATTGGCCATTGGCATGGTGACCTCCACCGCGACGTCCTCGACGGGGAGAGCCGCTTGTGTTTCTGGGTCCCGTATTTCTAAGGTCAGCTCAGCGCCGCCCGTATTCAAGCCTTGGGCCAAGTCGGGGCTGACAATGACGGCCTCAATGCTCCCCTGGCTGCTCTCACCCAGCACCGGGACCGGGTTGCCTACGTCGTCTACCACCGTCACCGGTGTGCCCGGTACTAGACGGCTATGCCCTGATGTGATCACCTGCTCTCCTGGGCTGAGGCCGCTCGTGATTTCAATGCGATCGCCACTGGCCATGCCCGTCTCAACGGTGCGCTGCTGCGCTGCGCTGCCCTCAATCACCCATACTGAAGGCTCGCCATTGTAATCGGCGACTGCCGTTCGGGGCACCGATAGGGCGTTAAAATCTTGCCCCGTGAAGATAGTCATCTCCAGAAATTGCCCAGACAAAAGCCGCTCATTGGGGTTGTCGATCAACGCTTCAACCATCACGGTGCGGGTATCGCTGTTTGTCTTTGGAAAAATGCTCGTGATTTGGCCCGTAATTGGCTTCTCCGTCGCCCCTGGGACTTTTGCCTCAATCGGCATCCCTATCCGAACGTACCCGGCATCTTGCTGCGATACGTTGGCCTGCAGGCGGACCCGCGAGTAATCTCCGATTCTGAGAACGCCCATGCTGGGCTGCACCACAACGCCAGGATCTACCATCCGGTCTTGGACTAGACCACTGACAGGAGAGGTCAACGTCGTGTAGCCTTCCATGACAGCAGCCGTATCCACCTCGGCCTGGGCTTGGTCAACGCGGGAACGCTCCTGCTCCACCTGCGCCGCTAGCCGCGATCGCATGGCTTTTGCCCCCTGGATAGCGGACCGTTTGACGTCTATTTGAGACGCGACGATGTCGTATTCATCTTGAGAAATTGCGCCCTCTGCGGCTAGCGCCTTGAAGCGGTCTCCCCGCAGCTGCAAATAGTCTAATTCGGCCTGGAGCCGGGCAATTTCTTGATTTTGCTCTTCCACTTCAGCCTGGCTCGCCAGCAGGGATCTGTCCCTGACGTTGGCTTCAGCTCTCGCCCCTGCAAGCTCTGTAACGCGCTCCGTGGCCTCAAGCTGGGCCAGAACTTGGCCGCTCTCAACGCGATCGCCCGCGTACACCGAGAAATTCGTCAGCTGCCCGGCCACCCGTGGATAAACCACAACTTCCTCGTAGGGCATAATTGAGCCGGTGTACGACACCCCTGCTTCAAACGCGCCCGGCTCTGTAGTCTCCACCGTGACTGGAACCGGGTTAAATGCCCCGTCCACCTGCATCATGTCATCGTGGGACATCTCCCCCATATCGTGGCCTTCCATTCCGGCCATAGAGTTAGCGGGCATAAGCTGATGGGCTACCAGCAAAATACCGCCGCTCAATAGGGTAAATACCCCTAAGCCCAGAAAGGCTCGGCTATATCGCCTGCGCGAAGGGCGGGGCGTATCTTCTACAAGGGGCTCAATCGAAGCGTCCTGCGAGACTAGATCGCCCTCCAGATCAGGATCTTTGTGAGAAACGGGCGGCTCAAGAGACATAGGAGGCCAAGCGTGAGAAACGATGTCTCCATAACCATAGGGAGCAATGATGAAATGGGAGTGAAAATTCCCATTTCATCAAAGTAGACGCCACTTTGCACGAATGAAAAGGTGCTGCCTGGTAGGGGTCAGAGAAGATTGGCAGTTCTAAGTAGAGGCTGCTTCAACCCTGGTTCTGTCTTAGTTTGGCTGTTTCGGCCCTCTCCCTTTTATGCCTATTTCCCAATCACTGCAAAGCTTATAAGCTAGGCTACCTATTAAGAGCACCTTCAGCATAAAACATAATGAATCGCCGCCTATTTACCTCTGGACTCCTGATCTCAGGGCTCCTTGCTGTTGGTAGCGTAGCCACAGCAGGATGCTCCTCCACCGGCGGGCCTAAAGCTCAAACCGTAGCAGCATCTGCCGAGCAGGCGGCAAACTACGAGCTCACCGTGTTTCGCAGCCCCACCTGCGGCTGCTGCGGCAAATGGATTGAGCATATGGAAGCCGCAGGTTTTCGGGTCAAAGATGAAATCACCGAAGATATGACGGCAGTCAAGCAGCAGTACGGCGTCCCGGCTAACCTCGCCTCCTGCCACACCACCCTTGTCGGGGGCTACGTCGTGGAAGGCCATATCCCAGTCACGGACGTGCAGCGCTTACTAACCGAAAAGCCCGATATCGCCGGTATCGCCGTACCCGGTATGCCCATTGGCTCCCCTGGTATGGAGTCCGGCGACTACGTCGAACCCTACACCGTCTTCTCTTTCTCAGAGGATGGCAGCACCGCCGCCTTCGCCGAACATTCGTAGCGATCGCCCGATCTTAGAGATAGCCCCATGAGAGATACCCATGAATAGAATTGCTGTGCTACTCTCCGGCGGCTTCATTGGTGGGCTTGCCGTCGGGGCGATAGGGATGGCTCTGCTGCAGCCGTCTCACAAGTCTCCCTATGTGGACCAAGCCGACAGCCCGATTCCGGGACTCAGCGCCCAGGAGATCGATGACTTGCGCCAAGGGCGGGGCGCGGGCTATGCCCGTACAGCAGAGCTAAATAGCTATCCGGGGCCTCGCCATGTGCTAGATCTCAAAGCGGATCTAGACCTTTCCCCAAGCCAAGAAGACATTGTCTATGCTGTGTTTGAAGACATGCAGCGCGACGCTCAGCACATTGGCAAGATGATTGTTGACCAGGAAGACGCCCTCAGCCGCGCCTTTGCCACAGCGACCATAACCCCCGAGGCGCTTGCTGAGCGCACCCAAGAGTTAGCAGCGCTGTACAGTCATCTGCGGGCCACCCACCTTGAAGCGCATGTAGCCATTACTCCGCTGCTCTCTGCTGAGCAGATTGAGCAATACGACCGCCTGCGCGGCTACGCAGCCTCCCCGTCAGGTGCCCCAGCGCCCCATTCGCCCCATCGTCACTGACGTCTGTAAACGCAGAACACTATGACCCAAGAAACAACCTCTAAACGCCGCACCTCTAGACGCCGCGCCTCCGATGGCCCAAACGTCATGTCAATTCTGGTTGGCCCCGTTGGTGTCGCAGCGCTAATGGTCGTTTTGATTGGCGGACTCTGGTATCGCGATCGCGCCAGCCAGGTGCCCTTTGAGCCCAATACCGAAATTGGACAGGCGGCGCTGGAAACCGTGGAAACCGCACCCGATTTAGGCCGTGAGCACGTCGATCGGGGCCAGCCTGTCAACTACGAGGAGGACTTTCCCACCTCCGGTCCCCATGACCCCAATCCGGTGATGCCGGGAGTCTATGTCCAAGAACAGCGCCCCGAGCAGATTGTGCATGCCCTTGAGCATGGCAACATCGTCATCTACCGCGACCAGCCCGACGCCGAGACGCTGCAGACCATTGAGGCATGGGCCGACCAGTTTACTGGTCCTTGGGACGGGGTGGTTGTGGTTCCTAGCCCAGGTTTAGGGGAAGCTGTGGTGCTGACGGCTTGGACCAAGAAGCTGGTGCTGCCTGAGTTTAAGCCAGAGGCAGCGGCCAGCTTTATTGACGAGTATCGGGGACGGGGACCGGAGAACCCGGTGCGCTAGTCCAGCAGTAGGGTTCGAGCCCAATAAAGGCGGCAATTCTCAGCATGGTTGTGCCCTGCCGCCCGCGACTAAAGTGCGGGCTATAAAAACAAAGTCCCTCCAGGACTGCCAAACGATCGGTCTCAGCCCCAGCGGGGCTTTCACTGATTAGCCCGCACGTTCAGTCGCGGGTGGGTTGGAAGCGTAGCCAGACGGCCAATTCGTTTAATTTGCCAAACTGAGAATTGCTGCAATAAAGGCGCGATCGCCCTATTACAGTCGCGGCGTGGCTACTGACCGTACCACTCCCGCCGCCACTGCTGCATCTGGTCAATTTCGGTTTTTTGGGCTGCGAGAATAGCTTGAGCTGCCGCCTGAAGCTCTGGGCGATCGCTGTTCTGCAGCACCTGCTCTGCCATCACGAGAGCCCCCTCGTGGTGAGGAACCATGGCGTCGATGAAGCGCTGGTCAAATTGGGCATCGGCCTCCCCCAAGCTGGCATCCATGCCCATCGCAGCTTGCACTTCTGGCGTCATAGTCATGGTGTGTCTCATTTGCGGATCGTACATGACCGGCTCTAAGCCTGCATTAGGATACCAAGTCTGTCGCCACTGCTGCATCTGATCAATTTCCCCTTGCTGCGCGGCAATTATGGCCCGGGCCAGCTGCTGCATCTCGTCGCGCTGAGAGTTTTGCAATACCGCTTCAGCCATGGCGATCGCCCCCTGGTGGTGCAAAACCATGCCGTCGATGAAGCGCAGATCAAACTTAGCGTCTTTAGGACCCAGGTCCATCGTCATGGCATGGGTCGCCATTGAGTCATTTCCTATCGGCATTGCTGTATGGAAAAAATTAGACGCTGTCGAGGTACTGCATCCCGCCAGCATAGCTGGAGCAGAGAACAAACCTCCCAACAACACCCACGAGGCCAACGTTCGTTTCAGGCGCAGATTGATCGACTATCCTTTTGAGAAAAGAATCTTGCGGCAGCTCGTCTGGTGAAGCGCTGAAGTGCTGACTTACTC
>JBARYO010000059.1:0-6367 GCA_049647905.1 Elainellaceae cyanobacterium
GCCACAGCACCCCAGCTGAAGATAATAGACATCCCCCACGCTTGAAGTAGTCGGCCCACTGGACCATTCGCGCCCAGCAGCACCAGCAGTAAAAAGCCCACCACCGTTGGAGGCAGGACCAGGGGGAGGGTCAGCATCCCCTCTAGTAAACCGCGCCATCTGCCGCTGTAGCGCATCATCCAGCGAGCTGTTGTGATGCCAAGCCCAGCATTCACTAGGGTTGCCGTCAGGGCCGTTGTTAGGGAAATCCAAAGCGGTGCCCAGTCTTCTATAGGGATGGTAGCTGTTGGGACAGCGATTATGGGGACGGCGATCGCAACCATAGTGGGCAGTTATCCTGTTGCTTTGGCCTACTCAGCAGCGTCAAAGCCATGGGCATTAAAGATCTCTTGGCCAGCCTGGCTCGAGAGAAAGGCGACAAAGGCACGGGCCGCCTCGCGAGCAGTGCCGCTGGCTTCATTGGCGTCACGTTGCCTCTGGATTATGGCGACGGGATAAACAATGGGGGAATGGGCATCCGCAGGGACAGTGGCGATCGCCTCTACCCGATCTGACCTCAGCAGGTCGGTGGCGTAAACCAGCCCCGCGTCCACGTTACCGGTTTCAACGTAGGCCAAAACCTGACGCGCACTTTTCCCGAATACGAGTTTGGGTCCGACGGTGTCCCACAGCCCCATCGTGGTTAAGGTTTCTTTTCCATAGCGGCCTGCCGGAACGCTCTCTGGCTCCCCAATCGCAATTTTAGTCACTACGCCTGTGGCTAAGTCCTCAAAATGCTCAACTTGGGCATTTGCTGATGCTGGCGTTACCAATACCAACCTGTTGTTGAGTAGAGGTTGCGATTGTCCCTCCAGTAAGTTCTGCGCCTGTAGGGCCTCCATCCACTGGGGTGATGCAGACAAAAACACATCTACCGGAGCACCCTGGCTAATTTGCTGTGCCAACGCTCCGGATGCCCCGAAGTTATAGCGAACGATAACCCTCGGGGCCTCGGCTCGATAGGCCGTCTGAATGGCCTGCATTGCCGCTTGTGTGCTGACTGCGGCAGAGACCGACAGCGTAATTTCGTCATTGGAGTGTGACCTATTGCAGGCGATCGCACCGATCCAGGCCCAAGCGACGCAGTTGAGCAGTGCGAAGACCTTAGAAGGGGATATCGTCAAGGTCTGCCTCAATGGGCATGGGCGGTTCTGGCGCAGACGACGGTGCGGACGACGGTGCGGACGACGGTGTGGACGACGGTGCGGTTGGCCGGGGGGCGGCGGGTTGCTGCTCCCGCTTCTCTGTGGGCTGACTCTCTGCAGAGGAGACAATACTCTCCCCGCTGCCCAGCAGGTGAATGCGCTGTGCGGTTAGTTCTGCCCGTTTCTCCCGAAACCCCTCCGGTCGCTCGACCGAGATCATGCTCAAGCGACCTTCAACGATGAGGCGATCGCCCACGTGATAGCGCTCCTGAATCTCCTGGGCCAGGTTTCCCCAACCCACCACCTTTAGTGATTCTGGTGGATCGCCATCCCGTAGGGCCTCGAACTGTACCGACATCTCGGCGATGGGGGTTTGGGTGTCTGAGGTGTAGCGCAGCTGGGGGGCCTGGACGACCTCAGCCATGAGTACACAGTTGTTCATATCGGCACCTTTAGATTTGCTGGGGGGTGGCTATCTATAGAGTTAACGCGATCGCGTAGCACAGTGCAACCGACCCTTCTTAATCTACAACCCTTGCAGGATGCCTTGGTTCCACATAAGTCGCAATCTTTCCTTCATAGTTGCGGAGCAATACTGTTCCATCAGACTCTCGCCCAACCACATATTGGGGCATGACAGGCACTTTTCCGCCGCCTCCAGGACTGTCAATGACATAGGTTGGTACGGCATAACCACTGGTATGGCCCTGTAGCCCCCGAATAATTTCGATTCCCTTGTCGATGGCCGTCCGAAAGTGTCCTGCCCCCTTTACAAGATCGCACTGGTATAGATAGTAAGGGCGCACTCTATTTCTGACCAGTTTGTGTAAGAGCTCGCGCTGGACATCAAGAGAGTCATTGATGTCCGCCAGCAAAACACTTTGATTGCCCAGTGGAATACCTGCATCAGTCAGCCGAGAAAAGGCTTGGCTGACCTCGGGCGTAATCTCTTTGGGGTGATTTACATGGACATTCATCCAAAGGGGGTGCTGCTTGCGAAGCATTGCGCAGAGCTCAGGGGTGATCCGCTGGGGCAGGAAAACAGGAACCCGAGAACCAATACGAACGATTTCGATGTGCTCTATTGCCCTTAGGGACGAGAGGAGATGCTCCAAGACGTTTTGAGAGAGGGTGAGCGGATCGCCACCGCTCAGTAGGACATCCCTCACCTGTGGCGTTTTCCTCAAATAGTCAAGCTGCGCTTCGAACGTGCTGGTTCCCATTGCTTTGTCGAAGTCGCCAACCATGCGGCTACGGGTACAATACCGACAGTAGCTGGCACAGTGGGTCGTAACCAGCATTAGGACTCTGTCAGGATAGCGGTGCACCAAGCCGGGTACAGGGCTGTCATCCTCCTCTGACAAACTGTCTTCCATCATGCCATCGAAGCTTTCTAGCTCCCGTCCCAATGGCACAACCTGACGCCGAATCGGGCAGTTGGGGTCTTTCGGATCAATCAGGCCCGCAAAATAGGGTGTGATATCTACGCGAAAACGATTCTGGGCCTGTAATCCCTGTAGCTCCTCCGGTGTCAGGTCAATAATCTCACTGAGGGCTTCTGCAGAACTGATGCGGTGCTTAAGCTGCCACCGCCAACTGGTCCAGTCTGAATCTGACACCTGAGCAAATCTGGGAAGGCGTCTACCTGTTTCGAATTCGTCTATTGTGAATACCACAATTAATGCTCCGCTCGTCACGTGTTGCAGTTCGGATGATCTTGGTAGATCGAGAAACTATTTGGGTAATAAAGAAGTACTTGGAAAAACGGAACAGAAGCGACGCTGTTCAAGCTTTTCTCTATCGCCTGCTGCAGTATGGCCCAACTTATTGCGGTTTGCCATCGGTGACGATGCACAATGCGTAATAATAAAATGCTACGGGTGTAATAACGGATATTACGATTTGGAAAGCTGGTTTGGCGCAACACATAGAAGCACCAGTTTGTAAAGGCTCTTGGTCTTGGCAGCAGTTCTCGAGAGACCTAAGCAAACCTTATGAGTTCTACCGCTGATTGGCTTGCACGGTACTAAGCGATACAATTATAGAGCGGAGTAACATACATATATAGCTTCCCGTAGTCACCGCTACGGTTTACAGCGTCTACCGCAGTCAGCATTGGCTGCATGCTGAAGAAACCTGTTAAGTTAAAGGCTGTTAAAGGCTACAGCACATCAATTTTGAGCTGATCGCTGGGCATCTTTTATCGGTAATACCCCCGTGTATGGTACTACCGCCCAAACAAAAAGGGGGTACTTTGCCCTGTAAAGCAATACCGTGGATACAAGAGATGAACTCTGTAGCTTGATTGCTCTGTGTAGTCTATGAGGTCTAGCTGTCTAGGAGAATATACTGATGGTTGACGGTGCTAGTAGTTTTAATGATGCTAGTGGGTTTTTGAGTCCCGAGATGTTTCCAAGCCTGGTTGACAATGCGCCGAAATGCCAGCCTGGGATTAGCAAGATTCAAGGCTATGGCCTTATCGCTGCTGAAAAGATTGTGGCTCAGGAAAAAATTATCGATTTTAGCAACTCCGAGATCTATACTGAACGGAGGTTTTCGGAGCTGGAGCCCTGGCGCTTGCAGGGTGGCAAATACACAGGCTTAAGCGAAGAGATGTGCCTCACTTCCAACCAGTTTACGAAGTATTCTTTGCTCAATCATTCCCGCAATCCGAATGCGGTGTTGGACCTCAAGCAGAGGTGCATTGTAGCGCTTAAAGATATATTACCTGGTGAAGAAGTGGCTACAGATTATCGCTTAGAGCCCGTTTCGCCTGAAGCAAAGGCGTATATTCAAGACTTTTTATAGAAATAAGATACATGTGAATGAGCTATGTTTTTAGGCTTGTAATAGGATGTCTCTATCTAAATTCGGCACGTTCTGTCTCCGCTCAAATTCAGCTTTGTGTACCAGCTTTGTAAAGTTTTTCCGATAGTTGGCTGCGATACGAATGAGAAAATATTTGCCAAAACTTTCCTCTATTCCACTGAATGCAGTTTTGGTGATCCCTTTCCTGCTAGAAGTTTTTGCTGCTGTGGGATTGGTTGGATTCTTCTCGCTGCGCAATGGAGAACGTGCTGTTTTAGATCTGGCAACTCAGCTCCAGAAAGAAGTGAGCGATCGCATCGATCTGCATTTGGAGCACTACCTGAGTGCTTCTACACAGGTCAATCGTATCAATGCTGAAGCGATACGGCTAGGCAAGCTAAACGTTAACGACGCAGAGGCTATGGAGCAGCGGTTTTGGCAACAGATACGAATATTCTCAACCTTGGAATATATTTACTTTGGTCACCAGGAACGGGGGGGATATGCCGGAGTAGGGCGATCGGATACCGAGTGGCCCGATATTGAAGAAACAGAGGATTATGTTGCAGGGGATTTTCTTATTTATGAAACTGATGCTCAAGGTAATCGGAAGGCATTAACAAGTCGGACTCCAGGATATGATCCCCGCCGCCGAGACTGGTACGAGAAGTCCATGGCTCGTGGACGTATGGGCTGGAGTGAAATCTATGGGTTTTTCCCTGACTCAACTCTTGGTATTTCAGCTACGCTGCCAATTTATGGAGCAGATGAAAAGCTGCTAGGGGTCATCGGCAGCGATTTAGTTTTGAGCGGTATCCAAGAGTTCCTGGCGAACCTCGATATTTTGGAAACGGGACAGGCATTTCTAATTGAGCGTGATGGGCGGCTAATTGCTAGTTCTCATGCCGAAGCTATATTTGTGCCTCCAGAAGATGAGGATGCTGAACTAGAGCGAATCGACTTAGCTCGTGCTGAGGACGTCCTGCTACAGCTCACCGGTGAGACGCTTCAAGATGAACTGCCTAATTTGGATGAGGTCCAGCGGCCAGTACAATTGTCATTTCGCCATGAGGGACAGCTCTACTTAATACAGATTAGTCCTGTTAGAAATGAGCAAGGGCTAGATTGGTTGGTAGGAGTAATCCTGCCAGAGTCCGCATTTATAGAACAGATTAATGCTAATACCCGTACGACGATCCGGCTGTGCGCCCTAGCTCTTCTGATAGCGACATTGCTCGGAGTTGCTACGTCCTATTGGATTAAGCGGCGCTTGACTACACTGACCGAAGCCGCCCATGCGATGTCGCGAGGTGAACTAGAGCAAAAAATTGATCCCACCCAACTCCGCGAACTCGACGATTTGGGACAATCTTTTAACATCATGGCCGAAAAGCTGCAACAGGTCATTGGTGATTTGGAAAATAGCAATGCGACTCTGGAAAATAGCAATGCGACTCTGGAAAAGCGCGTCTCTGAGAGAACAGTTGAACTCTCTACTACCTTGAAAAACTTGAAGCGAACCCAATCTCAGCTCATTCAAACGGAAAAGATGTCGAGTTTGGGGCAATTGGTGGCAGGTATCGCCCACGAAATCAACAATCCGCTAAATTTTGTTTCTGGTAACCTAGCCTATACAAAACAGTATACTGAAGAGCTGTTGTCAATTTTGAATCTCTATCAGGAGTGTTATCCCAAGCCAAATCCTGTTATTTCTGACTATCTTAACGCGACGGATATTGAATTTCTAAAGAATGACTTTCCAAATGTTATTCGATCTATGAAGCTAGGAACAGATCGCATTCTTAAAATCGTCTCTTCTCTGAAAGGATTTTCTCACCTGCATGAGGCAGAACAGAAGGCGGTTGATATCCATCGAGGTCTTGACAGCACGTTGACTATCTTACAAAGTGAACTGAAAGCCAGCGATACTTTTGCCGAGATTGACGTTGTTACCGATTATGGCGATCTTCCTTTAGTAGAATGCTATCCGGATCGGTTATGTCAGGTTTTTATGAATTTGCTAAGTAATGCGATAGATGCGCTACACGACGAAACAAATCCTGAAACATGTGGCGTTAAGCCCCAAATCAAAATTTGCACTAGTTTAAAGGGTAACAGTCAAGTCGAAATCAGCATTGCTGATAATGGACCCGGTATTTCCAAAGCAATCCAGTCTCGTTTGTACGATCCATTCTTTACGACCAAACCTACTGGAAAAGGGACAGGCTTAGGGTTGTCTATTAGTTTTCAAATTGTAGTTGAGCAGCACCGTGGCACCTTAGAATGCATTTCAAATCCTGGGGAGGGCGCTCGATTTATCGTCTCACTTCCTATAGGCTTAGACACTGGAAATGAGCTGGTTGTGAGCTAATTCT
>JBARYO010000060.1:0-3382 GCA_049647905.1 Elainellaceae cyanobacterium
CTGGCTCGATTTGAGTATGCGAATGGATATTCAGTAATTCTGTTGGTGCTAGCTCATCGCTGGTCACCCATCAGAGGGCAACTGCAATGTTGCCGGGGGATGCGCTGCCGGAAATTTGGCTGTCAACTGCAGAGTAGCGGAGTCTCGAAGGGGCTGTTCCACCGCCGCAGGCCGAGGAACAGCAAGTACAATGCTAGCAGTGGCGATTGCCAAGAAAAGCTGTTTGAGCATCTGGTATAGTCTCGTATTGCTAACAACAGCATGGTCCAATTAATCGCGCTCAGAAGACCGGTTTCAAGGCCGACTGTCGCACTGGGTTCGGTTTCTCTCATGCCGTCGTCTGCCCCATCTTCAATAGTCATATCTCGAATCTATGTCTACCTCGATTCCGATTCACCTTGTTACGTCCAAGCAGGTTCAGCAGCAGTATGGAGAACACCCCTGGGTCCAGGCATCGCAGTTTAAAGCGGATGTAGGAAGCCACTGTCTGGTACCAGGCACTAGTGGCGCTATAGACAAAGTGCTTGTGGGCCGGGGCAGCAACTTAGATCCTTGGCTGTTGGGGGAGTTGGCCCAGAGCCTACCGCCTCTGACGTACTATGTCGCCGATGAGCTGACACCTAAAGAAGTGACGATGCTGTGCTTAGGTTGGCACATGGGGCAATATCGCTTCGACACCTACAAGCGGTCTTCTCACTCCAATTATCCGGAGCTGGAGATTCCTGACGGGGGCGATCGCGACTATATCAAGGCGACAGCTGAAGCGATCGCGCTAGTACGAGACCTGATCAACACCCCAGCTGGTGACATGGGGCCAAACCAGCTAGAAGAGCGGGCCAGAGCTGTTGCAGACTCTTGCGGCGCTGAATTCACGGCGATTCGCGGCGACGACCTGCTGACCCAAAACTATCCCATGATTCACGCCGTAGGCCGAGCCAGCGACCAGGCTCCTCGCTTACTAGACCTGCGGTGGGGAGACCCTAGCCACCCCAAGGTGACCCTAGTGGGCAAAGGCGTCTGCTTCGACACTGGCGGACTGAACGTGAAGTCCTCAGGCGGCATGAAGCTGATGAAGAAGGACATGGGAGGTGCGGCCCAAACCCTGGGTCTGGCCTCGATGATCATGACCCTAAAGCTGCCAGTGCGGCTGCGGCTGCTGATTCCGGCAGTGGAGAACAGCATCGCCGGTAACGCAGCCCATCCCTACGATGTGCTGCCCTCCCGTAAGGGGATGACCGTGGAAATTGGCAACACCGATGCCGAAGGTCGGCTAGTGCTGGCCGATGCCCTATGGGAAGCCAGCGCCGAGTCGCCCCAGCTTTTGATAGACTGCGCCACGCTCACCGGGGCGGCGCGGGTGGCCCTGGGCACCGAGCTTCCCGCCCTATTCTGCAACAATGACGCGATCGCCAACCAGCTGCTTGAAGCAGGTCTGCAGGTGAGCGATCCCATGTGGCGACTTCCTCTGCACAGCCCCTACCGCTCCCTACTCGATAGCAAGGTGGCAGACATCTGCAATATCTCTAGCGGATCCTACGGCGGGGCGATCGCTGCTGCGCTGTTTCTGCAAGAGTTTGTCAAGCCCAATATTCCCTGGGTCCATGTTGACTTCATGGCCTGGAATCTGCGATCGCAGCCGGGACGACCCGAAGGTGGCGAGGCCATGGGCATGCGGGCATTGTATGAATTGATTAAGGGAATGGGGTAGATGTGGATGGGGCACAGCGTGCTGTGCCCGTACGAGAGGTATCGGTTTCGCAGGGATGGGAAGGCAGGGCGAGGGCTAAATTAATATCGAATGCGGGGGTCAATCCAGGCATTGAGGATATCAATCACAATGCTGGCGATCGCCACAATCACGGCGAAAAACACTAGCACTCCCTGCACCACCACATAGTCTCGCTCAGCGATCGCCTCATAGAGCCTCCCCGCCAATCCCGGCCAGCCGAAGGTAACTTCGGTTAAAACAGCGCCACCCAGTAGGGAGGCAAACGTCAGCCCCAAGACAGTCACCACAGGAATCAGGGCATTCTTCAGGGCATGGACCAGCACGATGCGCCTCTCGGGAATACCTCTGGCTCTCGCCGCCTCCACATAGTCTGACCGTAGGGTCTGTTTCAGGTTGACGCGAATAATGCGCTCGAAGATGCCGCTGAGAAGCACACCCAAGGTGATGCTGGGCAGCGCCAAATAGTACAGCGTTGTGCCAAACTGACCAATATTGAAATGCAGCAAGCTGTCCAACAGATAAAGCCCCGTTGGTCCATCCGGCGGCTGGGCGGATAGCGGATAGCGCGACCCCAGGGGAAACCAGCGCAGCTTAACCGCCAGCAGCAGCTGCAGCAGCATCCCAAACCAATACATAGGTATGGCATAGGTAATGATGCCGAACAGCCGTCCCCCCACATCAAGGGGTGTGTTAGGGCGCGACGCCGCTAGCGCCCCAACCGCCAGGCCCACAGTGACGGACACAATCATGCTGCACACCGCTAGCTCCACCGTGGCAGGGAAATGCTGAGCGATGATTTGCGTCACGGGAGTGTTATCTAACGCTGTTCCTAAGTCAAACCGCAGCAATCCCCCCATGTAAACCAAATACTGCATCCACAGCGGTGCATTTAGCCCGAGGCGCTCTCGCATTGCCTCTCGGGCGGCTTCAGGGGCACGGGGACCGAGGGCTACGTCAACGGGGTCCCCCGGCGTTGCCCGCATCAGCAAAAAAACGAACGTGGTGATGGTAAGCAACATCAGCGGCGCAAGCATTAGCCGCGTCAGAACGTAATAGAAGAGGGCCTTAGAGCGTGAGGACATAGATCATTCCAGAGGCAAAGCAGCGCTGTATCCATACTTACAGCTTTGGGGACAGCAGGCTAAGCTTCAGGTGTCTAGAGAGCTGAGTCAAAATAAACAGTCCGCCAATGGAATTACCAATGGCGTTGAGGGGCGGACTATAGGCAGCAATGACCCCTCCTGCTGGTAGAGCCGCCAGCACAATGCCGCTGACTCCCGATTTCATCGGCACGCCGATTTGCACCGCCGCTGTTCCCGATTCTTCATAGAGGCCGCAGGTGAGCATCAGCGCCAGAACTTTGCGCTGGTGCTCTGCAACCCCCAAGCGCGGTTCTATCAGCAGACGGCCTAGAGCCACAACATCGCTCAGCGTCCCCGATAGGCAGCAAATCTGCTCGTAGGTATCTAGCGCCACGGCAGCGTCGCCGTCTAAACGCCCTGCCTTGGCTAGGGTTTTGGCGATCGCCCGGTTCTGCTCATTGGGCAGCGATCGCACCGTAGACAACATATGCTCGTCCAAAACCAAGTGGCAACCTGCCCGCCGGTTTAGCCACAGCCGCAGCCGCTCACAGCGGTCCTCGCCGCTTACCCC
>JBARYO010000061.1:0-4934 GCA_049647905.1 Elainellaceae cyanobacterium
CCAATGAGGTTGATCACGAGACCTACAATCTGCGACAGCAGGCTCAAGCAGAGTTCGTGATTACTGATAGCGTTACTCGCGACATCACGCCACAGATCTAACAGACCAGACTATGGGTGAAGACATCACCCTATCGTCGGACGGTGGGTCCAGGGATAGGTTGCCTCTAGCTGGGCGGCGATCGCAATAATTGTCGCCTCATCGGCTGGGCACCCCACAAGCTGTACCCCCACAGGCAGACCATTGCTGTCAAAATCGACGGGTAGTGACACCACGGGTTGCCCCGTAGCGTTGAATAAGGGACAGGGAAAGATCCATTCAGTGATGCGAGCCATCACCGCCTCGGGTTCCAGATCGGCCCACTCACCCACTTTAATCGTAGGGTGCAGGTACGTTGGCAGCAGAACGGCGTCAAATGGACTCAGCTGCTGCACTAGCCGCCGCGCAACCCGCTGCATCCTCCACAGAGCTTTGAAGAACCCTGCTGCCGTATCGTTGTGGCTCAAAAACCACTGATTCATAGGGCTGAGCGCTTCTGGTGGGATACCAGCCGCACCAATGCCCGAACGGAACACTACGGTAAACGGCTCAATCAGGTCACGGCAGTTCAGGTTGGCACCATCGATTGGCTCCACGGTATGACCCAGGGCCTCTAGACGATGCGCTGTTTTCAGCACTGCGTTGAGGCAGTCAGGATGGGTTGCCCTAACATCGTCAAATTCCGTCAGTAGACCGATGCGCTTCGTCGGTACCCCCTGTGCCCCATCTCGGGCGATCGCCTCAAAAGACGGATTGGGGGACGGAAGCCAGTAGGGATCCCCAACGACATAACCCTCCACCACATCTAGAAATGCCGCCGCATCTGCAACGGTGCGGGCCAGCGGCCCTCCTGTGGCGATACTGCCTGGGGTATAGCCGATAGGGGCAACGGATACCCGTCCCCTGGCTGGTTTAATACCTACTAGACCACAGCAATGTGCCGGTCCCCGAATCGACCCCCCGCCATCAGACCCCTGGGCAATGGGACATAGGGCTGCGGCCACTGCTGCTGCCGCGCCGCCGCTCGAGCCCCCTGGTGTGTAGTCTGTGTTCCATGGATTGCGGGTGGGGGGGAAGCCAGAAGGCTCCGTGTAGGGCAAGGTTCCTAGCTCAGGGGTGGCGGTCTTGCCCAGCATAATAAAACCGGCCTGCTTGAGGTGCGTCACGATTGCGTTGTCAAACGTCGCGACGTTTTCGGCTAGAGCGGCGCTACCTAGGGTATATCTAACGCCGTTCACGGGAGACAGGTCTTTAATCGCAATAGGGACACCGAAGAAGGGGGGAAGGGTTTCTGGGGCATCTGTGCTGAGGCGCTCTGTTGCAGACCTCGCCTGCTCAAGGGCTGCTTCAGCCGTGACGGTAACATAGCTATTCAGCTGTGGATCAATGCGCTCAATGCGCTCTAGGTACAGCTGGACTAGCTCTAAGGGAGATACCTGCCTTTCCCGAATGCGTTGCGCCTGCTCAAGCGCTGTCAGCGCGGCTAAATCGGCGGTCATAAGTCTGAAATGATCCCTGTTTACATGTGTCAAACGGTTCTATGCGCTGGCCCCCTTGATACGTGAAGATGCGCAATATGCCGACTCTACCAAGATCTATCGGTTCTGTGGGTCAGCATAACCAGTTTACAAACTGGCGATCGCAGTGCGCTATCATCCCCATTGCATCAGACATTCTTAGCCCATTCTCAAGATGCGGTTAGGCGAGGTTCAGGCCGGTCAGGTTTTAGAGACAGGACAGGGCTACGGACTTCACTCAAACAATCGGAAATAGGGATAGCGCACTGGGGTGCCCGGTTCTTTGTCTAGGTTGAAATTGATCACCTCCCAGTAGGGCTCATCCTCCGACTCTGAGCTAAATTCGACTGGCAGACCATAGAGGCGCGGTTTGGAAAAATCTGATTGCCCTCGCCAAGACGTGCTGCGTTCGAGGTAAGTGCTCACCAACGCCTTGTAGCGATGGGCGATGATGACCCGCGTTGCTCTGTAGCCCTGGGTGTAGAGGCGATCCAGCGCTTCGTGGATTTCAAAGCGGATGCCATCAGGGTGGGTATGCTGCCGGTACCAGCGCTCTTCCCAGCGTCGCCAATGCCGTCCCGACTGCAGGTGGATCAATTCGTTTGTTTTCGGTTCAGCCTCAAATGCCCCGTGACGCGGACATAGATAGGTATCCGTTAGGGTAAGCGCTGCGATGGTTTGACGGCAGTGCGGGCACTGTATTTCTGGCCCAAATATGGGATGTTGTAGGTTGACCATAATGCTGTATCAGCAAGAGCTCACTGGGGTGCTGTAGCAGACAATTCTGTGCGAACAGAGGTGACCATACGGTAATTCTAAGGGCATGGTATTCTGCAAGCCAGAAAACATTGAGCATTCTTCCAAGATTATGATCTCACCTTCGGATCGATCTGAGCTATCAAAGGGGACACCTGAAGGCAAGCTAGTTCACAAGCAATCCGACCGGACCGATCAGTCGGTCGCTGGTGCGCCGACAGTACATGCTGCCCCTTGGCCTTCCCCTACTGTATCTCACGCGGCCTTCGTCGCGCCAAATGCGACGGTGATAGGAGATGTAACGCTTGGCGCAGGGGCGAGTGTTTGGTATGGGGCTGTGCTGCGGGGGGATGTGGAGCAAATCTGCATCGGGGCCTATAGCAACGTGCAGGATGGCGCAGTTCTGCATGGTGATCCGGGGCAGCCAACAGTGCTGGGGGACAGCGTTACGATTGGCCATCGGGCGGTGATTCACGGAGCAACGATCGGCCATGGAACATTGGTGGGAATTGGGTCAATTGTGCTCAACGGCGTCACGGTAGGGGAAGGCTGCATCATCGGGGCGGGGGCGGTGGTGACCAAAGACGTCCCGGCGCGATCGCTGGTGATGGGAACCCCTGCTAGGGTCAAACGCCAGCTCTCAGATGAAGAGGCGCAGGGGCTAATTGAGCACGCCCATAAGTACAAAAAGTTAGCCCAGGTCCATGCCGGTACGGGGCAAGACCTAGGCTTTACGTGATGGATCAGCGGTTATGCGTCGTCTAGGGCCGCAATACCGGGTAGGGTTTTGCCTTCCAGCAGCTCTAGGCTAGCGCCGCCGCCAGTAGAGATGTGGCTCATCTTGTCGGCTACACCCACCTTTTCAACCGCCGCCACAGAGTCGCCGCCGCCGATGATGGTTGTGGTTCCTGTGTCTGTCAGTTCAGCTAGGGTATGGGCGATCGCCTCGGTGCCGGTGGCAAACTTATCGAACTCGAACACCCCCATAGGGCCGTTCCAGATCACTGACTTGCACTGCTTGAGGGCATCCTGAAACACCTTGATGGAGTCAGGACCGATATCTAAACCCATCCAGCCGTCAGGAATATCCTCAATGCTGACGGTTCGGGCTGCTGCATCGGGGGCAAAGTTGTCTGCAACCACCACATCAGTGGGCAGCAGCAGGTCTACGCCTTTTTCCTTTGCTTTCGCTTCAAGGATTTTGGCCAGCTCTAGCTTGTCCTCTTCCACCAAAGATTTACCGACATTGAGACCCCTCGCCTTATAGAAGGTGAAGATCATGCCGCCGCCGATCAGCAGCTTGTCCACCTTATCAAGCAGGGTTTCGATGACGCCGATCTTACTGGAGACCTTGGAACCGCCAATGATGGCCGCCAAAGGCTTCTTCGGATTTTCAATAGCATTCTGGAGATATTCCAGCTCTTTTTCGATCAGGTAGCCTGCAACAGACGGGCTGAGGTAGTGGGTGACCCCTTCTGTCGAGGCATGGGCCCGGTGGGCAGTACCGAAGGCGTCGTTGACATAGAGGTCGGCAACGGATGCGAGCTGCTTGGCAAACTCGGCGTCGTTGGCCTCTTCTCCAGCCTTAAAGCGCAGGTTTTCTAGCAGCAGCACATCCCCGTTGGACATGGCCCCTACTTTTTGAGAAACTTCGTCGCCGACGCAGTCGTCACATTTCACAACAGCCTTGCCGAGCAGATCCGAGAGACGGGTTGCCACGGCTCCGAGGCGAAGATCCTCCTTGACTTGTCCCTTGGGGCGGCCCATGTGGCTGCTGAGGATAACCTTAGCCCCCTTCTCAATCAAATCGTTGATGGTCGGCAGGGCAGCGCGAATGCGCGTATCGTCAGTAATCTTACCTTGATCATCTGACGGAACATTAAAATCTGCTCGAACAAATACCCGCTTGCCGGAAACGTCCGAGGCGGATAGGTCGGCTAAGGTCTTCTTAGGCACGGAATCCCTCCAATAGGTGTTTATACTTACTGCGTATTATCTTAACAAAACGCGGCATTTTAGCTCCCTCGTAAGGAATCCCTCGCAAGGGCCACGCCGCCGTTCATTAACAAAGCCGCTTACTGCCAAATGTTGATGCCGCTAGGCGCTATGATTCTAGAAAACGTAGCTAGGTACAGGGCGTAAGCCACCCATATCTTACCGGAGTTTGTGCCCGCTCAAGAGGCGATCCCCATGTTCAAAACCGTTCTCTTTCCCATCGATCAAACCCGCGAATCTCGCCACGCCGCCGAGCTAGTGGTGAGCTTAGTCAAAACCTACGGCAGCAGCTTGATTCTGCTTTCAGTAGTCGAGTCGCCTGAAGATCGAGAGGGCGACACCGAGCCAGAAATGACGTCACCACGGGCGATTACCAAGCTCCTGGATACGGCAAAGACCCTCTTTAAAGATGAGGGAATCGATACAGACATCATCGAAAAGCGGGGCATGCCTGCCTTTATCATCTGCGATGTAGCCGACGAATTGGATATCGATTTGATCGTCATGGGAAGTCGTGGTATTGGGCTGTCCGAAGATGGCCTATCGGACAGCGTCAGCAATCGGGTGATTAACCTTTCTCCCTGTCCTGTGCTGATTGTTCCTTAGCGCGTCCTGTTGCCTCTGCGC
>JBARYO010000062.1:0-2453 GCA_049647905.1 Elainellaceae cyanobacterium
GCGCGCATGCGGTAGCCCTACCACTTAATTTCTGTCACAACACCAGCAAAAGCCAATGTTTGATCATACGAGCCGCTATTACACCCTAGAGACCGCTGAATACGACACCGTGGATGGCCGCAAGCTCGCCTACAAGCGGCGGCGGTTCCTCCCGCAGGGAAAGACGCTGCCCCTACTGCAGGAGGTGACGGTGAACGATGGCGATCGCCTAGATTTGATTGCCTACGATGCCCTAGGCGACTCCGAAGTGTTTTGGCAGGTATGCGACGCCAACGATGCCATGTCCCCCGATGAACTCACGGCGGAGACGGGCCGCGTATTGCGCGTTGCCGTTCCCCAACCCTAGCGCCCAGATCTGAAGCCCCTACTCTGAGGAAACCAGATGCCCCTCGGAATTTACCTGACTACGATGATAGGACCTGGTGTCCCTAGGCCCGTGTCGCGGGAGCTGGTGGAGGCGATCCAGTCCGTTGAGGTGACCCACACGGTTGAAGGGCGATCGGGATTTCAGATCGTTTTCAAAGCAGGGCGGGGTGGCCGTCAAGATATCCAGGACTATCGCCTCGCCACTAACCCCCTGTTCGAGATGTACAACCGCGTCATTCTGACGGTGTCCGTTGGGCCTAGGGCGCAGGTGTTGATGGATGGGGTAATTACCAACCAGCAGCTCTCCCCCAGCCCCCAACCGGGAAACACAACCTTGACCGTAACGGGAGAAGACATCAGCGTCATGATGGATCTTGAGGAAAAATCCGTTGAGCATACGGCTCAAGACGAAGCCACCATTGCCCGTCGCATTCTTGCTGAGTACACAGCGTCCTACGGGGTAATTCCCACAGTCGTTGCCCCTAAGCTGCAGGATCGCCCAACGCAAAATCAGCGCATCCCGACGCAGCAAGCCACAGACCTGCAGTATTTGCAGACCATTGCCGAGCGGTTTGCCTTTCAGTTTTACGTCACCCCTGGCCCCGCCGTGGGCAGCAACACCGCCTACTGGGGGCCACCCCAGCGACAAACCGTTCCTCAACGGGCGCTGACGGTGAACATGGGGTCCTTTACCAACGTGGGGTCCGTCAGCTTCCAGAATGACGGCATGGCGGCGACCACGGTGGACGGCAGCGTCCAGGATCGGGAGACCAACCGACCGGTGCCGGTGCGAGAATTCCGTAGCGATCGCCCCGCCCTGACCACAGAGCCCGCCTTGGGCAACCAGTCCCAGCGGCGGGTGCGGCAGTTTCGGGAGACGGGGCGTACCTCGGCCCAGGCTCTGGCTCGGGCTCAGGCCATCACTAGCCGCTCCACCGATGAGGTGGTGACGGTCACCGGCGATTTGGATAGCATTCGCTACGGGGACTTACTGAAGATTCGAGGGCTAGTGGGGCTACGGGGGGTGGGGTTGAGCTACGACGGCGTTTATGTCGTCAAAAGCGTGTCCCATACTTTGAGCAAGGGGCAATACAAGCAGAACTTCACCATTACCCGAGACGGTCTGGGTAGTGCACAGCGGGGGCTAGCGGGGTAATGCAGTTTTTTGGCAAGTATCGCGGCAAGGTCACCGCCAACAAAGACCCGCTAAATCTAGGCCGAATCCAGGTTAGCGTCGCGGCGGTGTTTGGTGAGGGACGGGCCAGCTGGGCCATGCCCTGCACCCCCTACGCGGGGCAAGATATTGGGCTGTTTATGGTGCCTCCTATTGCCACCAATGTGTGGGTGGAGTTTGAAGGTGGGGATCCCGACTACCCCATCTGGAGCGGCTGCTTTTGGGGCAAGGACGAGCTGCCCCAGAATGCCCGTGTGGCAGAGCCCGATAAGGTCCAGGTGTTTCGAACCGAGGGCATTACCCTCACCCTGAGCAACTTGGGGGACAACAAGGGCATCACCCTAGAGGTCCAGACCCCTGTGGTTCAAAACCCGCTAAAAATGGTGTTCAACGCAGATGGTATTGAGCTGAACGACAACGACGTCACTACGGCCAAGCTGATGGCGGACACCGTCGAAATCAAGTCTGGGGAAACCTCAACCCTGACCATTGCCGGAGACAGCATTCAGCTGCAGGAGAGCGCCATTCAAGCGCAGCTGACCACCAGCAGCATCGCGCTCAACTGCGACCCAGCGACCATGACCCTCTCCACATCCTCGGGCATTGCGCTGGGCAACTCCCCCGCTTCCGTGAGCCTAAGCACCTCAGGTATCAACCTCAGCAGCAGTCCCGCCAGCGTCAGCGTTGGGGCCTCGGGGGTGGATGTGAGCAGCGGTGGCCTAGGCAGCGTCACGGTTTCACCCGCTAGCGTCAGCCTCAACAGTGGCGCATTGGAGGTCACCTAGCCATGTCAGGATTCTTGCTCACGACGGGGTCTACGGTGCTCTGCTCCCACGGGGGACAGGCCAAACCCACGGTGCCAAACCCTCGGGTGAAGGTGATGGGGATGCCAATCACCACCCAAGGCCCGCCC
>JBARYO010000063.1:0-2627 GCA_049647905.1 Elainellaceae cyanobacterium
TGAATCAGCCAAGGGTAGCCATGGAAGTTGAACATGACGGGCTTATCTGAGGTAAAGAGGGTGTCAAACTCGCGGTTTGAGATCCCGTGGGGATGCTCAGTCTCGGGCACGAGCCGAAATAGGTCTACCACGTTGATAAAGCGCACCTTCAGCTCCGGAAACTCTTCCCGCAGAATCGCCGTTGCCGCTAGCGCCTCTTTTGTCGGAATATCACCGCAGCCCACCATCACCACATCGGGCTCATCAGGCTCGGTACCGCGATCGTCGTTGCTGGCCCAGGCCCAGATGCCGAGGCCCTTGGTGCAGTGGTGGACGGCCTCATCCATGCTCAAGTACTGCAGGTGCTTCTGCTTATCCGCCACAATGACGTTGGCGTAGTCTTTGCTGCGCAGGCAGTGGTCCGCGCAGGACAGCAAGCAGTTGGCGTCAGGGGGCAGATAGATGCGCACCACCTCTGGGCTTTTGTTGGTGGCTAGGTCTAAAAATCCTGGGTCTTGGTGGCTAAAGCCATTGTGGTCCTGCCGCCATACCGTAGAGGAGAGCAGGATATTCCAAGAGGAGACAGCGGCTCGCCATGGGGCATGATTTTTGGAAATATCGAGCCACTTGGCATGTTGGTTAAACATGGAGTCGATGACATGGGCGAAGGCTTCGTAGGTGTGAAAGAAGCCGTGCCGCCCCGAAAGCAGATAGCCCTCCATCCAGCCCACCAGCGTATGCTCGCTCAGCATCTCCATGACCCGGCCATCTTGCGCGAGCTCGCTGCCGTCTAGGTCTTCGGGCAGCATCTCTGCCATCCAGGTTTTCTTGGTGACCTCATAGATGGCCTGCAGCCGGTTCGACGCCGTTTCATCGGGGCCAAATACTCGGAAGTTGGTCATGTTGTTGGCCATCACGTCCCGCAAAAGTTCACCAAGGGGATAGGTGTTACCCACCTCGTTCTTTCCTGGGGCAGAGACTGAAACCGCATAGTTACGGAAGTCTGGCATCTTCAGGTCTTTGCGCAGCAGCCCCCCATTGGCGACGGGGTTAGCGCCCATGCGCCGATGTCCCGTCGGGGCCAGCGATCGCAGCTCAGGAATCAGCCGTCCCTGGTGGTCAAACAGCGTTTCGGGCCGATAGCTTTTGAGCCAATCGTTTAACAGCTGCAGGTGCTCAGGATTTTTGTGGACATCGGACATGGGCACCTGATGCGATCGCCAGAACCCCTCCACCTTCTTGCCGTCGATGGTCTCTGGTGCAGTCCAGCCTTTGGGGGACCTGAGCACAATCATGGGCCACATGGGCCGCTTGGCGATGCCGGTGCTGCGGGCCTCCGCCTGGATTTCTTTAATCTCTTTGATGACGGTATCTAGGGTCGCCGCCATGGCCTGGTGCATCTGCTCCGGGTCTGCCCCCTCGACGAAGTAGGGCTTGTAGCCATAGCCGTCGAACAGGTTGGCGAGTTCGCTGTGGCTGATGCGGGCCAGAATAGTGGGGTTGGCAATTTTGTAGCCGTTGAGGTTCAAGATGGGCAGCACAGCGCCATCTCGAATGGGGTTGAGAAACTTGTTGGAATGCCAGGCCGTGGCCAGCGGTCCCGTTTCCGCTTCCCCGTCCCCCACCACCACAGCGGTAATCAAATCAGGATTATCGTAGACCGTGCCAAAGGCGTGGGCCACGCTGTAGCCCAGCTCTCCGCCTTCGTGGATGGAGCCCGGTGTTTCAGGGGTGACGTGACTGCCGATATGGCCGGGGAAGGAAAACTGCTTGAAGAACTTCTGCATCCCGGCCTCATCTTCGCTCTTATCGGGATAAATTTCTGAGTAGGTTCCTTCTAGGTATACCGGTCCCAGCACCCCTGGGGCACCATGCCCTGACCCAGCAACGAAAATCATGCTCTGGTCGTCGCGCTTGATGATGCGGTTGAGGTGGATGTAAACAAAGCTCAGGGCAGGGCTTGCCCCCCAGTGCCCCAGCAAACGCGTTTTCACCTGCTCAGGGCTAAGGGGCACCTTGAGCACCGGGTTCTCTTTGAGGTAAATCATGCCTAGGGCCAGGTAGTTGCAGGCTCGCCAGTAGGCATGGATTTTGCTCAGCTCGTCGTCTGAAAGCGGTTTGGTTTGGGGAAAAGACATTGCGGTCATCAGGCTAAAACTCCTATGAATTGAGAAACGACCGATGCTGCTAGCGCCAGGTCGGCTAGGGAACGGTGTGAATGTTTAGACCGTTGGAATTGTCAGTTGAAATAGTCCATAACGCGCCCTTTAAACGCGCCTTTCGATTGGCTGCGCTAGACGTCATTCGGGCAGGGCTTACCCTGCTCAATCTGGGTAAGGTTTGAGAGCGTTGTATGGGCGATCGCCTCTAGGGCATCGTGGGTGAAAAAAGCCTGATGGGGCGTAATCACAACGTTGCTGAAGGACTGCAGCAGCTGAAAGGTTTCATCTTGAATGACGGTGTCAGACCGATCTTCGAAGAAGACGTTGGCCTCACCTTCGTATACATCCAAGCCAAGATAGCCAATGGTGCCGTCTTTGATGGCGTCGATGGCAGCGCGGGTGTCAATCAGGCCGCCCCGGCTGGTATTGATCACCATTGCCCCCGGCTGTAGGTGGCGAAGGGATTCCCCGTTAATGATGTGCTGG
>JBARYO010000064.1:0-5413 GCA_049647905.1 Elainellaceae cyanobacterium
GCTCCATAATCTGCTGCTGCAGACGAGCTGTTTTCGCTATTGGGGCCAAGGGGCCTGGACCGGCTATGCGGAAGAAATTTACCGCCGAGGCTGTGCCATCTTGGAGTATGATTTTTGAGCCCATAGCGCTGTCTAACCGCTGCTAATTCATCCCCTCAATGTGCTATGTCTACTGATTCTCCTGAGACGCCTGATTCCTTAAAAACGCCCCCGCCTGCAGAAGGTGCATTACCGACCGAAGCACCAGGCAGCGTTACCGAACCATCCCCAGATGTGTTTGCTCTGCCGGAGCGCGCCCGTCAGCTTGAGCCTGGCTTTGGCTGGTCCACCTATGCTGAAATCATGAACGGGCGCTTCGCCATGATTGGCTTTATTGCGCTGCTGGTGATTGAGCTGGTGACCCACAAGGATTTCTTTACCTGGCTGGGGTTGAGATAATTCGAGATGAATCTTGTAGGACTACGCCATAGCCTTGCCGTGGGGCAGCGTCCGCTACCGCAGCTGTTCGCGCAAGCGATTGAGGTGATCGGTGGAGCTGACGGGCGATCGCGGCTGGGGCAGCTCAAAATTGGGCCAAGTCGGCATGTCGTTGCAGGGGCAATCTAGAGCGCCGATATCAATCGCTGCCATTGGAATGGGCATGTTGCAGCGGGCGCAGGGCTCGATGTCCCAAGAGTCACTGAGCAGGTCGGAAATCGTTTGGTCGGTGCCTTCTAGATAATAGGTGCCTTTTTGACGCAGCACCGTCTGCCACGCTTGCTCGAATGCGTCACTGTAGCGATCGCCAGCAATGACAGATGCTGGGCAGTGCGATGTGCCGTTGAAAGAGGTGACTTGCTTACCGGCTTGAAACCAGTAAGCTAAATATTGACGGACATCCTGCGGAGTAGCCATACCGTTAGCCTCGGAAAAACCAGCAATAGGTTGCTTATGCTGTTGGCTATATGACAGCCATCCTAAAGCACCAATTTCGATTCTATGGTAGCGACATCAAAATACTGCAGAATTTTAGATCGTCTTAACTGTTACGCTGACCCTATCGCGTGGATGGACTGACATGCCCCTGCTTTTAATTGCGGCCCTGATTGTAGCTTTCTTAGCCGTTATCTTTGCTCTGCAAAATTCTGCTCCCGTTGCCGTGAGCATAGGGGTATGGGAGTTTGAGGCGTCGTTGGCCATTATTTTGCTGGCAACGTTGGCGATTGGGTTCTTTGTGGGGCTCTGCGTTGCGTTACCTTCTCTGATTCGACGCAACTTGCGCATCTCGCGTCAGAAAAAACAGGTGGCCCAGCTACAGAGTGAACTCGTGGAGACCAGAACGGCTGCTGCGAGCGACATATCTGAGCCGCCGCCAGCCCTGCCGCCGTCCGCTTCAACTGAAGTTGCTTCAGGGTATCCAGACGAGTCAGATTCGCCGCCGGAGCCTAATACATTGGGTCCGTACTAGCCACGTGAAGCAAAAAAATGTATCTGTTTAGCGCAGTCTTGTTTCCTCTCCCCCGGCCCCTCTCCCAGGGCGGGAGAGGGGAGGCTGGTTCCCTTCGCCCCTTCTGGGAGAAGGGCTAGGGATGAGGGCTTCCAAGACGTCAAACAAGTACCAAAAAATCGCGCCAGTCGCTGACGGTGGCGCTAGATTCTAGCTTAGGAACTTCACTGCCATTGACAACAAACGTTGGTGTAGACCAGACCCCTCGGCTAATGGCATAGCGAATCGATGCCTTGGCTTGATCCGCGATTTCACCGTCGTCGCTGCTGATGTCGCGTACCAGATCAGCCGCTGGTAAGTTGGGGTCAAATTCTGTAACCAGTTGCTCAATGAGGTCAAACAGATCTTGCCGCGTTTTGGAGGTGAAGGCGTCACCGCTAAAGGCTTGATGGTGCTGATAGAGATGGCTGATAAATTGCCATCCTCTGGGTGCATCAGCGCCAGCAACCTTGGCCAAGGTTTTGGTTAAGTCCCAGCTCTGGCGATGGTCGCATAAAACAGTGGGTAGAGCCGTGATTGTAAGGAGACGCCCTGCTACCATTGGCTGTAGGCGATCGCCGCTCAGGTCTGCCAGCGCCGATATTGTAGACCAAGCTTTCTTGGAGAAGGGACATTCTAGGTCGATGAAAACTTCGACGTGAATGGGGGCATCGCCGGATCCGAGGCGATAGCCGCTGGGGCGGGGTGGAACGGGAATAGACATGTTGAATGAGTCGGGTAGGACGCTACTCAAAACGGTAGCGATTTTGCTGCCCTATAAAACCCTTCAGAAGGCAGAAAAAGCGATCGCCCCCTTAAAGCGGAGATTTTGTTTAATCATCCGCCCTACGGAAAAAAACACGCTGTAGTCCTATATATCCTAAGGGGCCTAAGGCATTGATGGGCCGGTAGCGGAATGGTGAAAATCTGTTTCATAAGTCAGGGTAATCGCATGTAATTCGGTATAAATTGTACTTGACAATCATCGCGATTCCAGGGTTATCAAAAGAAGGCAGCAAACCTTGAATTGGCTAGGCATAAAGCTTAGCTTTAGGACGTGGTTACTCGGCTGGCGCTGATGGCAAAAGGATTTGGTAAATTGACGCTGACGGCCAAAGAATCGCAAGAGGCAAGGCTTCTGAGGAGAAGTGTGCTGGCACATTTCCAACATTTGTCAGACCCAAGGGTAGAACGAGCACAACGACATAATCTGAGTGCGATTGTCAGTATCGCTATATTGGGGGTGCTGTGTGGGGCAGACGGGTTTGTGGCCATCGAGGCTTATGGCAAGGCAAAGCGGGCTTGGATAGAGACATTTTTGGAGTTGCCCAACGGGATACCCTCCCATGACACCTTTGGGCGAGTGATAGGCGCGCTTGCGCCTGAGGAACTACACGATTGTTTCTTGGGGTGGATAGAGCAGGTGAGCAAAGCGCTCAAGATCGAGTTGATACATATCGATGGCAAGAGCGCCCGTGGGTCGTATGACCGAGAGGGGAGACTCAAAGCGCTGCACAGCGTCAGTGCCTGGAGCAGCGAGCACGGGCTCGTACTGGCACAGCAGCGAGTGGACAGTAAGAGCAATGAGATTAAGGCAGTGCCCCTGTTGCTCAAGCTGGTCAACTTGAAGGGTGCGGTGGTGACCCTTGATGCCATGGGAACTCAGCTTGAGATTGCCCAGCAGATTCATCAGGGGGAAGGGGACTATGTGCTAGCGCTCAAAGGGAACCAGGGGAAGCTCCATGAGCAAGTGGAAGGCTGGTTTAAGCAAGCTGAGGTAAGTGGGTGGCAGGGGATTGAGGTGAGCCATTATGACAGCTGTGAAGTGGGCCATCACCGCAACGAACGTCGGCAAGTGTGGGCCGTGGCGGTGAGTGAACTGCCCCCATTACACCGGCAACGGCATTGGGCAGGTCTGAGGAGCGTTGTTATGGTTCGTAGTCGCCGTGAGCTATGGAACAAAACTACCACTGAGGTGCGCTTCTACCTCAGCACTATGAGTGCAGATGCTCAAAGGCACAATCACGTTATTCGCTCTCACTGGAGCATTGAGAATAGCTTGCATTGGGTGCTCGATGTCACCTTCAATGAAGATGCTAGCCGAGTGCGGCAAGGGCATGCACCAGAAAATTTAGGGCTGCTCAGGCGGTTGAGTGTCAACCTGCTCAAACGTGAGCCCTCGCGGCACAGTTTGAAGATGAAGCGCTACAAGGCCGCCATGGACAACGGCTTTTTGATGAACATCTTGATGGCCTCTGTGGCGTCTCTCTAGCTCACAGCAGTCGGTAGAGGCAGGCATGATGCCAGGTGACCCGCAGAGGACCAGCATGAAGTATCCAGTTGAGTGATTGAGCTTTTTGACTTCGCCTATGAGCAGTGAGGTTCATAACCTACCTAGAGAAAAACCTGGATTCGTCTTCAAATCTGGCCTTTGTTTTGTAGCTACTGGAGTTTAGACAAAGCAAATGAGAGAGGGCGATCGCCGTTGGAAGCGAGCCGCCCCATAGGCGAAGCTGGGAAGTGCTAACCAACACCAGCTCACCTATGGAAAGTTTGAGGGAACTAAGAGCGTTTCGCAACCGAGCCTACAGCCTACTGGGTAATGGGCGAGACGGGCTGTTCGACCTGATGGATACGGTGATGACAAGCCGATGCCTGCCTAGCTTTGCTGAAGTGTCGCTCTCGCCAGTGTTTCAGCGGCAGTGGCCGAGTGTGTACAAAAGCCTTAGCCGCGCAAAACCAATGGGCGAGAAGCTGATGGGGCTATACCTGGAGCATCTACCGCAGCCAGAGCAACCGATACTGGCGGGGGACCACACCGCCTGGCCTCGCCTGTGGTCACCGACGCTAAAGGAGCGGACGTATGAGCATCAGCCTCAACACAATCCAGGCTCATCGCCTGTGACGTTAGGGCAAGGATATAGCAGCCTGGTGTGCGTGCCAGAGAACGAAGGAAGCTGGGCTCTGCCGCTGCTGCACGAGCGCATTAGCTCTTTTGAGAGTCCTTTGGAGAAGGGCGCTCAGCAGCTTCGCCGGGTATGTGAGGCCATCAACACTCGT
The DNA here is from genome assembly GCA_049647905.1 of Elainellaceae cyanobacterium. Classification (GTDB taxonomy): domain Bacteria; phylum Cyanobacteriota; class Cyanobacteriia; order CAKZMO01; family CAKZMO01; genus JBCCAG01. Next base: position 4,526 of record JBARYO010000064.1, read on the forward strand.
CCCTTGTCGCTGTGGGATGCCGAGTATGGCTGCGCCCGCTTCGTGCAATTGACTGCTGACATTCCCTGTGACAAGCTGATGCGCCTGCGCTCCAACCGAGTACTCTTCGGAGCACCCCCAGCGTATGGTGGGCGGGGCCGTCCCCGCAAGCATGGTGCTAAGTTCAAACTCAGCGAGCCAGCCACTTGGGGGAGCTCATCCCAGCAAATAAATCTAGAGCATGAGCGCCTAGGGTCGCTTCGAGTGCAGTGCTGGTCCGGGCTTCACTTCAGAAAAACTCCCGACATCGCGATGACCTTGATTCAGGTGCAACACCTAACCTCGTCCGGCCTGCCAACTCGCCGCCGTCCCCTTTGGTTAATCTGGACGGGAGCGGGAAAGCTCGATTTGCATACCATCTGGCAGCACTACCTCAGGCGCTTCTGTGTTGACCACTGGTATCGCTTCATCAAGCAGCGCTTGCACTGGTGCTTACCCCATCTGAGTACCGCCCAGCAAGCTGAGGTATGGAGTGACTTGATGCCTCTGATGAGCTGGCAGCTTTGGCTCGCTCGCCACCAGGCTCAACACCACCATCTCCCCTGGCAAAAGCCCCTAAACCAGCCCACTCCGGGTCGCGTTGCCGATGCCTTTGCCACCTTTTTGGTTGCCATTGGCACTCCGGCCACAGTGCCCAAACCCAGAGGAAAATCTCCCGGGTGGCCTCCGGGTAAACCCCGTTCCCAAAGGCAACGGTTCCCGACCGTCAAAAAGCGTTATTCCAAGCCTAAAGTTAAGACCAAAGCAGCAGCGTAAGCGCTCAAACTTGCTCTTTGCCCCTGTCGCTCAACTGCCTCAACCAGTTGAGCCAGTTCCCCTTGGCTCCCTACTTTGTCTAAACTCCAGTCT
>JBARYO010000065.1:0-7866 GCA_049647905.1 Elainellaceae cyanobacterium
GCACTACACCGACCATTCCCAGGGTAAAGGGGAAGAGGCGATCCGCACCCTCAAAGCTGACGTTGTGATTGGGGCAGACGGCGCTAACTCCCGCGTTGCTCGCGCTATCGACGCCGGAGACTACAACTACGCGATCGCTTTCCAAGAGCGCATTCGCCTGCCTGAAGACAAGATGGCTCGCTACGAGAACCTCGCTGAGATGTATGTGGGTGATGACGTCTCCACTGACTTCTACGGTTGGGTGTTCCCAAAATATGACCATGTGGCCGTGGGTACCGGCACAATGCGAGCCCATCAGGCCAGCATTAAGCATCTGCAGGTAGGCCTACGCAAGCGGGCTGCTGACAAGCTCCAGGGTGGCAAGGTCATTAAGGTAGAAGCGCATCCTATCCCCGAGCATCCCCGCCCTCGCCGCGTGGTTGGTCGCGTTGCCCTGGTGGGTGATGCGGCGGGCACCGTGACCAAGTCTTCCGGTGAAGGCATTTACTTCGCCGCTAAGTCGGCCCGCATGTGCGCCGAGATGATCGTCGAGCGCTCCAACGCTGGTCAGCGGATTCCCTCGGAAGCTGATCTCAAAGCCTATATTAAGAAGTGGGACAAAGAGTACGGCATGACCTACCTGGTCCTAGATATACTGCAGCGAGTCTTCTACCGCTCTGATGCGACCCGTGAGGCGTTTGTGGAGATGTGCAGCGACTTGGACGTGCAGAAGGCAACGTTTGACAGCTATCTCTATAAGACTGTGGTGCCCATGAATCCGCTGAAGCAGCTGAAGATTACAGCGAAAACGGTGGGGAGCTTGTTGCGTGGTAGTGCGCTAGCACCTTAGTCGCAACATCAAAGGCTGAGTCTTATCCTTTTGAAACAAAGATTCCCCCTCTGCTTTGAGCCAGAGGGGGAATCTTTGTTTGGCCTGTTGCCAGAACGTTAGCTTACTAGTGCATGGCGACTCAGAATCTCAGCTAAGCCAGGAACAGCCGCTTCGACATCGCCTTTAATAGACTTGCGCAGCTTGTTGTAAGACGTGCGAACGACCTTGTTTTCTGACTTTGCCGCTCTGGCGTCTGTTGTTTCGAGAATGGCATCAGCTGTCCGAGTCTGATTTTGGCTCAGATATTGAACCGGGTCGCCAGCCTTGAGGCCCTCTTCCCAAATAGGCTCTAGAGATTTACAGATGTCAGGTAAGATGCGCTGAATTGCGCTAGGAATATAGCCTGATCCAACGTTTTTGACAACGCTATAGGTCGCCTTGAGTGCCACACCTCCTAAGCCTGATTTAGCTGCAACCCGTTTATCGATAAGCTGCGTACAGTCTGCTGCAATGCTTTTCCGCACTGCCTTATCCTGAGCGATCTCACGAAGTCCCATAAGTTGATGTATATCCTTAACAATATTGATCTATATGGAGGGGATGCTGCTGCTCACCCTCTAGCGGTCATAGCAGACCAGTCGCGAATCAATCGCATGGCTGCGGAGTGTCCCGCCTCCTATTGTTGGGTCTTTTGGGTAAAAGTCATCATCCCTGCGGGATTTTTGGCATGGCTTAACAGTTCAATGAAGTTTTTCGAGATACTCCAACGGATCCCCCTACACTGACGTCGTTGGTCTTAGCTCAATCAAAACGGTAGAGTTTCCTGCCCTAGCCTAGCTGAGGTGTACCTTAAAAAATTATGCAAGCGTGTCGTTACTTTATGAGCCCTCAAACCTAAACTGATGACGATCCCCAGTTTGGCGTAAGATACGAACTAGCTAAACCTACTCGCGATCGCCACGGTCAAAGGGCCTTTCCCCCGTCAAGCTCCTATGGTCAAGTCGAACAGTAAACTTGTTGTGCAGGCTGAGCAAGGCAGCGTTGCTGCTATCATTCAGGTGCTCAACCAGCAGCTCTCCACGTCTGGTATTCGGGTACGGGCTGTTCTGGTCCGGGGTGTGCTGCAGCTCCTATGTGAAGCTGTCGATTCAGCGCTCCTAGAGCGCCATCAGCTAGTTCAGCGGATTCGGCAAATTCTAGAATCATTGCATCCGCGCCACATTCGCCGCGTTTGTATCAACAGCCGCATCATCAATGAGCAGCAGCTGCTGTGGTTAGACGAGATCAATCGTGATCCGGCAGGGCAGCTCCTATGGTCAGAGGAAATTCTGTTGGCCAGGCCCAACATCGTGGTGCGATGGCTCAACGCCTGGCGATCGCCAGGCTCGAAAGATGACATCCTGCCGGTTGCCAAAGATCGACGGCGGTATGCCCAAAGGCAGTTTTGGCGTGGGCTATGGGGCGGCGCGATTTTGGGTGCAGGTCTCTTAATGGTTGGCGGCTTGCTTTATATTTGGTTGCGCGAAACAGCTCCTGGTAACGCCTCTGTCGGTCTGTTGCCAGACTCAAACACCTCGAAGGTCAGTCCGACGTCAGGGGATGGCGTAGCCTCGTCCGCAAGTACCACATCTGACACCGCGATCGCTGAGAGCAACCCAAGTCAAGACTCCGATGGAGCAGCGAAGTCCGATCGGGCTGGCGAGGTGACCACGACGAGCACGGCGACTATCGACCTAGACCGCGAGGCCACTGGCGCTGTCGATCCATTTGCAAGGGCGGTTCAGCTCGCAGAGCGTTCTGCCGCACAAGGCCAGACGGCCTCTACGGCCGCTGAGTGGAATGACATTGCCGTGACCTGGCAGCAAGCTTCCGAACTTATGGGGCAAGTTCCCCCCACCGACAACCGCTACAACACGGCCCAAGACCGCTATCAGCTTTACCAAGGCTATGCCAACGAAGCGCGATCGCAAGCACAAACTCGTCAGGGCCAGTAGGCGTTCTAGTCGATGCTGACACCATCGAAGGTTTGGGCCGCTGATAATCCTGTCAAGGGCGCTTCCGCCACGGCGCGAGCCTTTTGTTGATGGACGGTAAAATGCTTCTGCCATTCGTCAGGGGCATCTATTGTTTCGCCGCCGTGGGTCGTCAACCGCTGACGGACCTGACATAATACGGGGGTGTTGATGCAGGCTCCAGCCAAAATCACCTGTCCCTTAGTTAGGGCCGGTAGCTCCTTGAGCAAGTCGCGCCCTGCCGCCTCCACCCCATATTTGAGGCTTTCTTGGTCAGCAGGGTTGACGATGCGCATCAAAAACTGGCTCATGCATTGGGAGAGCACGTCGGCATCTAGCTTGCCAGGGCGCTGGGTAATCAGCCCCACCCCCACGCCAAACTTGCGGCCCTCACTCAAGATCGTCCGCAGAATCATTTTGCAGCGGGCGGGCTCGTGGGCGGGGGCAAAGCGGTGGGCCTCTTCCAGCAAAACAAATACGGGGTACGGCAGGTAGGTTTCGTCTTGAGCGGTGACGCGCTCTTTGAGGGTGTCCATACGGGCCTGGTTGGTCTGACGCAAAATAGCGGCACAGATCACCTGCTGCTCTTCCTGGCTAATTTCGCTCATCTGCAGCACCGTCACCTGTCCTGGCTGAAACAGGTCTCGGGGGGCAAGATGTTGGAAGGGATGGAAATAGGGCGATCGCGCTAATCTATCGAGTTTCCATTCAATGGCCGGGGCGGAGGAGCCTATTTTCTCGTTGCCTTCCTCGTCTTGAGAACTGTCAGCTTCGTACACCGCTGCAATCAGGTCGTTGACGCCCCAGCGGTACTCCCCTTTGCGATGCTTGCGTAAAATGCCGTAGGCCTTATTCAAAATGGCCTGTTGGCGATCGCTCATGTTGGGCAACAGGGTCAAGATGTCGTAGTAATCCAGCGACGAGATGCGGATCTGCACGTCCTCTGGTTTGAGAATTTTCACCCGAGGGCTATAGCCATCCTCGTGGCTAAACTTGGGATGACCGTGCATTTCCCCGAGGGTGTCGTATTCCCCGTGGGGGTCGAACACCAGCACCGCCGCCCGATTGTAGGGCCGCATCATCTCTTCAATCAGCACCCCCGCTGTGTAGGACTTTCCCGATCCCGTTCCGGCCAGGATGGCCATATGGGTACTCACTAGGTCTTTCACGTCTAGGGTCACGGGCACGGCCCCTGCCTCCCGCAGCAGCAGGTGCCCAACATGGGCAGTGCCGACAGCCCCCTGGGATTTTTTGTTGATGACCCCCACCAGGGTTTCATCGTCTGACAAAAATACTTTAGCCCCAGGGTCAGGGGCCTGACGTGGGTTCATGAAGCCGAGGCGCGGGTCAAAGTAGCCAATGACATCTACGGCGACCTCGTAGATGGCGGCGTCTGCTTGGTCAAAGCCCACCAGAGCGGCAACAGCTCCCGGGCTAATGGCCGGGTCAGCAAAGAGGCGATCGGGCAGGTGATCGATGAGGCGTCGGTTGGAGATTTTACCTAGGATGTGGATTGGGGCATCTTCTGCGGTGGCCGATAGCTTGACCCGCTGGGCGGCAACTTCGTAGTAAACGAATTCACCAATTTTCACCTGGCGATTGTCGGCGGTGATGAAGACATACTGATTCCCAGTCTCCCCCGGTCCTTTGACCGTGCCAATTGCGCCCTGGATACTGGCTTCTAGCGTAACCGTCTTGGGTTTAGCGGTGATGGAATTGGTAGCCTTCGCGGCTGAGCTGTCAGTGGAGGCTGAGGATGTCTGGGACTTAGCCATAGTGGGGCGCAAACGGGTAAGAGTCTACTTAACTAGTTTAGGCGGTGGCGTTAGGAGAGTACAAAAATATTATAGGAATGTCCAGTCTGAGTAAGCGGCAGCTTGCCCCGCATAGGTTCCATCTGGGTGAGCTAGATTCCAGACTTTGACGTTTTGGATTTCAAACCGCTTTCCTGTTTTAGATGCTCTGACGCCTGAATAATGGTCAATAAACCCGTTCGCGGTCACCTCTGCAAGGAGTCGCGATCGCTCTGTTTGGGTGGGCGGTTCCGCAGAACATCGCGAGGGCAGCGCGGTGAATTCAGCCCAGGTCATCTCGAAGAGGTCAAGAGCGATGCGATTGGCGTAGTTGAAAATGGGGTCAGTAGCGGTGTTGTGGGACACCACGACGAAGGGGCCTTCATAGATCATCTTGGCCGCCTCAAGCTTCGACCAGTCGCCTGGAAGCAGCTCCCATCCTAGCCGCCGCCTGTAGCTCTCTCGAATTAAGGCAACGTGATCCGCATGATAGTGGTTTCTATCATTTGGTGCAGCGCCCAGTTCGTTGACCATTCATCAAGAGTCCATAAACTTCTGTCCCACTCCTATGATAGTGAAGGGCGATCGCCGTCTACTGTAATAGCAGGCACCGTCAGGTAGCGCGCCGATCCTCTGTCTTTTGGGATGACATCCATAGACTACTTCTATACGTTGTTGTCGAAATCGGCGGGGTTTACGACCATAATGGGTGAAGACGGTTACAGACTTGCCCCATGGCCTGCTTGCTAAACTAAGAGTTAATAGGCTAACCCTCGCATCTATGACCTCCTCCGTCCCAAACCACAGCGAAGCAGAGTTCTCCCATTGTCCAGCGGACATTGAGATGTCGATGTTGGCAACAAGCGATCGCCACCGCCTCTTGACGGCTCAAATCTTTATTCCGACAGTAGTGGAGCAAGTGTGGCAGACCCTGACGGATTACGAACGTTTGGCGGACTTTATCCCCCACCTGTCGGAGAGTCGCCGTATCCAGCATCCCGATGGCGGCATCCGTCTAGAGCAGATTGGAAGCCAAAGCCTGCTGAAATTTAAGTTCTGCGCCCGTGTCGTGCTAGACATGATTGAGCATTTCCCTCACCAGCTTCAGTTTGAAATGGTAGAAGGCGACTTCAGAACTTTTAAGGGAAGTTGGCAGCTGCAGGCCAACCGCCAAGAGGCTGTGAACGGCACTCAGCTGATTTATCAGCTCACGGTGTGCCCTAGCCGCGTCGTTCCAGTGCGGTTAATTGAGCAGCGGCTGGGGAATAACCTGTGCGAAAACCTGGTCGCTATCCGAGAGCGAGCCACAGCGTTGAGCTAGCCCCAGCGCAGGGCGCACGTTCTGCCAGGGATGCACCGCTCACAAGCCCGTTCAGCCTAAAGCCCTAAATCTACCGCCACGCGGTGGGCGCAGGCAAAGCCAGAAAAGGCCACTGCGTTCAGACCCTGCCCTGGAAAAGTGCTGTCACCCACGCAGTACAGCCCAGGTATTGCCGTCCTGTTGAATGGCATGCCCAACAGCCCTAGCAATTTGCGCCGTGGCACCGGGCCGTAGGTGCCGTCTGCCCGCCCCAAGAATCGCCGGTGGGTGCGCGGTGTCCCCACTTCTTGGTAATCCAAGGACTGCTCCAAGCCAGGGAAGATGGCCTCAAGCCGCTCAATTAGCTGGGCCGCGATCGCCTCTTTCTTGTGCTCATACTCGGTCTGAGACAAATCCCAGCCGTCAATCCAGCAGGGGGTAAAGGCGTGGATGATGTGATGTCCTGCAGGAGCTAGATCTGGGTCCAGTAGGGTGGGGATAGAGACAAATAGGGTGCCGTAGGGCGCCTCCATCTGCTCCCAATCTTCCAGCAGAATGTGGTGGCATTCGGTGCCTTCGGGCAACAGGTCGGCCTTGACGCCCAAATGCATACTAAAAAAGCTGGGGGATTTTTGATAGCGCTTTTCCCAGCGCTTTTCTTGCTTTGGCTTCGCTGACTCCGGCAGCAGCTTGCCGAAGGTGTCCCACCGGGTGGCGTTAGAGACCACTCGCTGTGCCTTATAGGTCTCTCCGGTTGCGAGCTGCACACCCACGGCCCGACCCTGCTCCAGCAAAATTTGGGTGACGCGAGCGCGATAGTGAATCCGGCCACCGGCTTTCTCTAAACCCTCTGCCAGCTTTTGTGGGATTTGCCCCACTCCTCCCTTGGGGTAGTTGATGCCGCCGTAGTGGCGATCGCTAAACACCATGCCTGCGTTGATCATCGGAGTTTGTTCTGCGGGCACCACCGACCAGCAGTAGCATTCCATATCGATAAACTTCAGCAGGTTGGGATCGCTAATGTAGCGCCGCGCCACATCGCCGGCATTCTGTGGCAGGTACTTCGCTAAGCCCAGACAAGCCAGCGGATTTTGAAAAAAGACGCGGGTGAGGTAACGAATTTCTTCTAACGACAGCAGCTCCATGGCGTTGAGGCAGTTAAACACCGACCAACAGTCGTCATAGAACTGCCGGATGCCCTTCGCCTCATGGGGAAACTGGGCCGTAAGTTCGTCAATAAACGCGTCGTAGTCGCGATGGACTTTCAGGGTGAGGTCGTTGGGCAAATGGTAGTGAATTTGAACCGGATCAGGAATAGTCTCGATGGAGACGCCCACTGCATCCAGGGCACGCGTCAGCAGATTCGTCGTACCCTGCTCACCAAAGCCGAAAATCATTGATGCCCCAACGTCAAATCGGTAACCTTGGCGCTCAAAATATCCCGCGCTGCCCCCCGGAATCAGATAGCGCTCTAGCACCAAGACATCGGCTCCCTTAGCGGCGAGCTGTGTGGCGGTCACTAACCCGCCAACACCTGAGCCAATCACAATAACATCAAATTCAGAGTGGTCTGGGGCGGGACGATCCGTTTGATCCTGCGGAGTGGTTGAGGACGATGGCGTCGAGTAGGGTGTTGGCTCTGACAGCACGGGGAAATATGTCAATTATGTTGTCCGATATACCAGTGTAGCGGACTTTCGGGTCCAGGCTGTAGTGCGGTGTGCTCGCCTGAGCTTGAGATACTAATCGGCTGCCCTAAGGCCGTTATCGTATAGCGTGGCAGAAAAGTCTAGCGGAAAGAGTATGATGATGCAGACCCGCTTCGACGCCAGGCTTTCTTGTCCCAGCGATCGCTCAATCTTCATTACGCTAACCTATGGCCTCTCAACTCCGCGTCTACGTTCCTCCCCATCCGCTAATTCAGCACTGGCTAGGCGTTGCCAGAGACAG
>JBARYO010000066.1:0-2745 GCA_049647905.1 Elainellaceae cyanobacterium
GATTCATGAATCCCCTGGGGGAGCCCGCCAAAATTCAGCAGATGGCCCAGCACGGCATTACCGTATTCCCTATTGAGATGGTGCCCCGCAGCAGCCGGGCGCAGAGCATGGACGCGCTATCGTCTCAGGCCTCTCTAGCGGGCTACAAGGCCGTGTTGATTGCGGCAGCCTCCTTGCCTAAGTTTTTCCCCATGTTGACCACTGCTGCGGGCACCATCCGCCCCGCTAAGGTGTTTGTGATGGGAGCTGGGGTTGCGGGACTGCAGGCGATCGCCACCGCCCGTCGCTTAGGCGCTGTGGTGGAAGGCTACGACATCCGCCCTGAAGTTAAAGAGCAGGTGCAGAGCTTGGGCGCGAAGTTTGTGGAGCTGGTGCTTGACGAAGACACTAATGCTGAAGGTGGCTACGCTAAAGAGCTGTCGGAAGACGCAAAGCAAAAAGCCCTAGATCTAGTTGCCGACCACGTTGGTCAAGCCGATGTGGTGATTACCACGGCCCAGGTGCCAGGACGCAAAGCGCCGCTGCTGGTGACCGAAGACATGGTCTCTCGCATGAAGCCGGGCTCTGTCATTGTGGATTTGGCCGCAGGGCAGGGGGGCAACTGCGCCTGCAGCGAAGCCGGAAAAGACGTGGTAGCCCATGGCGTTACCATCATTGGCCCCACGAACCTACCGGCCTCCATGCCAGTGCACGCCAGCCAAACCTACGCCAAAAACCTGCAGTCCCTCGTCAATTTGCTGGTGAAGGATGGAGAAATTACCCTCAACTTTGAGGACGACATTATCAGCGGCACCTGCGCGGCCCACGATGGCGAAATTCGCAACGCCCGCATTCAGTCGGCGCTGGAGAAAGCCGTCACCGCGTAATTATCAATACCCACATCAATACCCATGGTGCATCACAACGCACCCCCATGTTTTATCTAAAGGAGCAATAGCTATGGCAGGTGGACTGCTAACCGGTTTGGTTGTCTTTGTGCTGGCGTCATTCATTGGCTTTGAAGTCATCAACAAAGTCCCGCCAACCCTACATACCCCGCTGATGTCCGGCGCGAACGCCATTTCTGGCATTGCGGTTGTCGGTGCCCTACTGATCTCAGGGCCACAAAACTGGAGCTTGACGGTAATCCTGGGTCTAGTGGCCATTGTGCTCGCCACCATCAACGTGGTGGGCGGCTTCCTCGTCACCGATCGCATGCTAGAGATGTTTAAGAAAAAGGAGGCAAAAGTATGACCGCTTTGACTGGATTAGATACGGGCATCGAGCTGTCCTATCTCGTGGCCGCCTCTCTGTTCATTTTGGGCCTGAAAAAGCTGGGCTCCCCCGCCACCGCGCGACGGGGCAATATCTACGCCGCCGTTGGCATGCTAGTGGCGGTGGTGGCCACCCTGCTTAACCAAGAGGTGCTCAATTACCAGGTGATTCTGGTTGGGGTGGTGATTGGATCGGTCATTGGGGCCATCACGGCCCGCTCCGTTGCCATGACCGCCATGCCTCAAATGGTGGGCATCTTCAACGGTTTGGGCGGTGCGGCCTCGGCGTTAATTGCCATCGGTGAATTCTTCCGACTGCTCAACGCTGGTGCGTTCATTTCCTTTGACGCCACTCTGATTGCGGTGCTGGGCGTCTTTATTGGCGGTCTTACCCTCACCGGAAGCCTGGTTGCCTTTGCCAAACTCCAGGGCATTCTTCCCGGTATGCCGGTGAAGTACCCGCTGCAGCAGCCCCTCAACCTAGCCATTTTAGTGGGGTTTGTCGTCGGGTCGGTGTACCTCATTGTCCATCCCCAGAGCCTGCCCGTCTTCCTCGGTTTGGTGGGGGCATCCCTGCTGCTGGGCGTCTTGTTCGTCATCCCCATCGGGGGCGCGGATATGCCCGTGGTGATTTCGCTGCTCAACTCCCTCTCGGGCTTGGCGGCCAGCGCGGCAGGCTTCATCTTGGTGAACAACGTGCTGATTGTCTCTGGTGCCCTAGTGGGAGCATCGGGTCTAATCCTGACGCAGATTATGTGTAAGGCGATGAACCGATCGCTGCCTAGCGTTCTGTTTGGCGCGTTCGGCGGTGGCGGTGGCGCTGCTGCTGGTGGCGGTGGCGGCGGCGCGGACCACGACAAGACGGTGCGCAGCCTAGAGGCGGAAGAAGGCGCGATGATGCTGGGCTACGCTAAGTCGGTGGTGATTGTGCCGGGGTACGGCATGGCCGTGGCTCAAGCACAGCACTCCATCCGCGAACTGGCAGACCAGCTAGAGAACCTGGGTGTGGAAGTGCGCTACGCCATTCACCCCGTGGCAGGACGGATGCCGGGCCATATGAACGTGCTGCTGGCGGAGGCCAATGTGCCCTACAACCAGCTGTATGACATGGACGACATCAACCCTGAGTTTGACCGCACGGATGTGGCCCTGGTGGTGGGTGCAAACGATGTGGTGAACCCAGCGGCCCGCGACGCCAGCGATAGCCCTATCTATGGCATGCCGATTTTGGAAGTAGACCGGGCGAAGCATACGATTATCATCAAGCGCAGATTGAGCACCGGATTTGCTGGCATCGACAATGAGCTGTTTTATAAATCCAACACGGCCATGCTGTTTGGTAGCGCCAAGGATATGGTGGCGCAGCTGGTGAGCGAGGTGAAGCAGCTCGACTAAGGGCCAGCTGACACATCGAAAAGCACAGTTTTAGCCCCCAGTCTTTAGGAGACTGGGGGCTTTTTCCTACGTCGAGTCATTCTCTGGAGAATGTAAT
>JBARYO010000067.1:0-2192 GCA_049647905.1 Elainellaceae cyanobacterium
GCGCTATCGAAACCTGCTTAGATATTCATGACCATATCCAGCAGCTGAATCAGCAGCTGTTGCGAGAGGGCTACACCCCCATCGCCATCAGAACAGGGGTGCATACCGGCCCCGTGTCTATGGGAAGCGTCGGTAGCCGCCACCGGCTCAACTACTCTATCGTCGGGGATACCGTCAATGTGGCGGCTCGATTAGAAGAACTCAACAAAGCTGTGGTAGAAGGTAACCCCTGCGCCTTGCTGGCTTCAGAAGCCACCTATCGGGCCATGGCCGATGGTCCCACCGGAGCGCTCCCCAGCGATCGCTTCACCTGCCAGCGCGTCGGCTACTTTAAGCTCCGGGGACGGACACAACATGTCTCGGTCTATGCCGTTCATCCATCCCTGACGCACACAGCTGTTTCCTAAGCTAGAGTCGGTGCCGCCTCATATTCGATAACATTAAGAATATTTACGAATGTGAGAGATTGCCATGACGCCGATGTCCTTAGAGCAGATTGCAGAAGATATAGAGAGCGAGCAGTCGAGCAAGCGGATGGTGGCATTGGCAAACCTGAGGCATTATTCTGCTGAAGAGGCAGCTCCCCTGATTAAAAAGGTGCTTGACGACGATAATCTACAGATTCGATCCATGGCCGTATTTGCCTTAGGGGTCAAGCCCAACGATGAGAGCTATCCAACGTTGGTAAAGCTGCTGGAAGGTGATCCGGACTATGGTATTCGGGCAGATGCCGCTGGAGCACTAGGCTACTTAGAAGACCCCCGTGCCTTCGAAGCGCTCAATCGGTCCATCTACGAAGATGTGGACTGGCTAGTGCGCTTCAGCGCGGCGGTCGCCCTGGGCAACCTTAAAGATCCCCGCGCCTATGATGCGCTCATGCAGGCCCTTGACAGCCCTGAGGTGGTGATTCAGCAGGCCGCGATCGCGGCGTTGGGTGAGATCAAGGCGGTTGACGCAGTGGACAAAATTTTGACCTTTGCCCAGGCGGAAGACTGGCTTGTGCGGCAGCGGCTGGCAGAAGCCTTGGGCCAGCTGCCCACCGAAAAAAGCCTCTCGGCGCTGCGCTATTTGGCCAAGGACGACCATCGCCACGTGGCGGCGGCAGCGGTGATTTCACTTCAGCGGTTAGGCAAAGCTGAGCTGATATAGATTCCAGATTATCGGTACTGTGCAGTCTGAGCGCAGTCAAGCAGATTGGGGAGCAAGCAGATTGGGGAGAAAAAGCGATCGCAGAGTTGAAGGGCAGGTCTCGCCTTGTGAATACAATGTGGCCGTCAATGTGGCTGCCGCTGGGGACAACCCTCTGATACTGGTACAGACTCTGCTGGAGCATATAGAATTAGGACACCGAGGTGTGAGATGAAACCGCTATGATTGGGCTCTTGTTTTTTATCGCTGCTTTTATATTTGCCAGCTTGGTGGAGTATTGGATGCATCGTCTGATGCATAGGTCACTCCGTGTGGGTAAGCGCCACCGGGACCACCACCGCCGCAACGAAGGCCAAGGGGTGGTGTGGGAATTTTTGGACTACGTCAAGGGAGGTGCCGTGGCCATGGTGCCCCCCTTCTTTTTCTCTATCGAGGCCGGCATCGGCTGGGTGCTAGGTGCGGTTGCCTTCGCCGCCTTTTCGGCCTATGCCCATCAGCTCCAGCATGAGAATCCATCCAAGTGTTTTTGGATGAAGATGCCGGTACATTATGTCCACCACAAGTACAATATGTGGCATCATAACTTTGGCCTAGCGGTAGATTGGTGGGATCACGTGTTTGGCACCTACAAGCTCGTAGAGTGGGTTGACGACCTAGAGACAGCTCGACCAACGCTCGGTCATCTGACGCTGCGCTGGTGGTAGCCGCCTCCGCTCAAAGGCTCAATCTTGATGGGACAGAATAATCATCCCTGCAGGGGGGAGGGGGAGGGAGACAAAGGCTATACCGTTTGTGTCCTGGACCTGTACCGTCTCCTGAGGCGGACTCTCTGGCGTATCGCTGTGGTAGCGATAGACTAATTGCGTTCCCGGTTTAGTCAAGCCGATGTCAACCATGATATCGGCCTGCTGCGCTGCCACCGCGTGGGTATTAAACGCGGCGATCGCCTCCTGCTGAACCATAATCCGTGACCAAGTCGATGCCGCTATTAGAGGCAAAGCGATATTTTGCGTCTCGCCCCACCATGTCATGGTCATCCAAAA